>CANGIH010000076.1 GCA_947453875.1 Planctomycetaceae bacterium
CTCCCGCGGGTGAAGATCGCGACCTCCGCCGGCGACATCATCGTGGAATTGTTCGAGAACGAGGCCCCCAACACCGTCGCCAACTTCATCTCCCTCGTCGAGAGCGGCTTCTATGACGGCACGCCGTTCCACCGCGTGATCCCCGGCTTCATGGCGCAGGGAGGGGATCCGACCGGCCGTGGTTCCGGCGGCCCCGGCTATGCGATCGCCTGCGAAACCGGCCGGTCGAATGCCCGCAAGCACTTCCTCGGCACCCTGTCGATGGCCCATGCCGGCAAGGACACTGGTGGGTCGCAGTTTTTCCTCACCTTCCGCCCCACCGAACACCTCGACGGCAAGCACACCGTCTTCGGTCGTGTGGTGGAGGGATTGGATGTGCTACCGAAGATCCAGCGGACGCAGAACCCCGACGGCCGACCCGTGCCGGGAGTGAAGGCCGACACGATCCAGAAGGCGGAGGTGATCCGCAAGCGCGACCATGACTACACCCCCGACAAGCTGCCCGATCCGCGGAAGTGATTCGCTTCCCCGGGGGCATGTCGGCGGAAACTATCGCACTCAATCGATCACGCCAGGGGATCGGTCCTGAAGGCAGGCGATTCCCAGCCCGACCACAAGGAGCAATCGATGTCCCATCTGCTGCGAATTCCTTCGGCCACGGTTGTTGCCGCGCTCGTCGTGGCCGTCATCCTGGCTCCATTCGGCGTGGCCGCCGATGACGACGGGCCCGCCACCCAGACTCCGCCCCGCAAGACCCAGACACCACCCCGGACGCCTCCGAAGGGGCAGCAACCGGGGCGCACGACCCAGGAGCCCAAGCGTCCGATGCCTTCCGACAGCAATTCCCTTCCGGCCGGCGATGCCGATGCCGATGGCAATCCCCTCCCGCGATCACTCGAGGAATGGAAGAGCCGGCTCACCGCCGAGCAGTTCATGATCACGCGGATGAAGGGGACCGAAAGGGCCTTCACCGGCAAATACTGGAAGACGCAGACCAAGGGGACCTACAAGTGTGTCTGCTGCGGCGAGCCCCTGTTCACCTCCAGTGACAAATTCATCAGCGAATGCGGCTGGCCGGCCTTCTCGGCACCGGTCGACAAGAAGGCCAACGGCAAGGTGGCCGAGACGCCCGATTTCACCTTCGGGATGCGGCGTGTCGAGGTCACCTGCCGCAAGTGCGGGGCTCATCTGGGCCACGTCTTCAACGACGGCCCTCCGCCCACGGGCATCCGCTACTGCATCAACTCGGCGTCGATCGTCCTCGACGAGACACTCGACCCGAAGGATGCCGAGGCCGCCGACGCGAAGTCTCCGCAGTGATGGCGGGGCCTGCAGCGGACCGCCTCAGCCCTGGTGGCCGAGGAGCCAGGCGAGCAGGCCCTTCTGGACATGCATCCGATTGGCGGCTTCCTCGACGATCACGCTGTTGGGGCCGTCGATGACGTCGTCGGTGACTTCTTCGCCGCGGCGGGCGGGGAGGCAGTGCATGAACAGGGCATTGGGGCAATGTCGCATGAGCGCCGCGTTGACTTGATAAGGCTTGAGCACCTTCTCCCGGTGGGCCCGCTCCTTCTCCTGCCCCATGCTCGTCCAGACGTCGGTGTAGACGCAGGCGGTGCCCTTCACGGCGGCGACCGGATCGGTCGTCTCCTCGATGTCGGCGTGGGGGAGGATCGCCTTGAGGTGGCGGCGGAAGCCGTCGTCGAACTGGAATCCCTCGGGGGCCGCCAGTACGAACCGCATCCCCAGCAGGCCGCAGGCCACGGCCAGCGACCGGGCGACGTTGTTCCCGTCGCCCACGAAGGTGAGGGTGAGTCCGGCGAGCCTGCCGACATGGCAGCGGAGCGTGTAGAGATCCGCGAGGGCCTGGCAGGGATGGCAGTAATCGGAGAGGCCGTTGATCACCGGCACGCTGGACACGGCTGCGAGCGTGGAAATCGTCTCATGCGCCTTCGAGCGGCAGACGATGACGTCGACATATTCGCTCAGCACGCGGCCGAAGTCGGCGACACTCTCGCGCGAGGATGAGAAGCCGGTCTCGTCACCGAGGAACACCGCGGCGCCGCCGAGGTGGACCATGGCGGCCTCGAAGCTGACCCGCGTGCGCAGGCTCGGCTTCTCGAACACCAATCCGAGGACGCGGCCGGGGAAGAGAGGTTCCCGCAGGCCGGCTTCGTACTTGGTTTCGAGATCCTCCGAGATGGCGAACACGGCCTCGATCTCGTGGGCCGTGAGGTCTTCGGGAACGATGATGTGGCGGAGCATGGGGGCTGGTCAGGCGCGGGAGGCCGCCTCGACGATCGCGTCGCCGAGACGGTCGCAGCCGTCGTTGATTTCCTCTGGGGTGATGTTCATTGCGGGGAGAAGGCGGATGACGCGTCCCTGCGTGCAGTTGACGAGAAGGTTTTTCTCGAGGCACGACTGCACCACCGGGGCGCCGTCGATCGCCAGTTCGACTCCGATCATCATCCCGATGACGCGGACATCGCGGATCGCGTCGCAGCGGCTCTTGAGCGCCTCGAGACGCTCGCGGAAAATTGTCGCGGCCCTGCCGACATGGGCGAGCAGCCCTTCGGTCTCGATCATCTCGATGGCGGCGATCCCGGCCCGCGCGGCGAGGGGATTGCCGCCGAAGGTGGAGGCATGCATGCCCGGCCGGAGGTGGCGTGCAAGCTCCGGCGTGGTCAGCATGGCGCCGCCGGCGACGCCGGCGCAAAGGCTCTTGGCCAGGGTGATGACGTCCGGGCGGACACCGAAGTGCTGGTAGCCGAACCATTCTCCCGTTCTGCCGCAGCCCGACTGGACCTCGTCGAACACGAGCAGGAGGTCGCGCTCGTCGCAAATCCGACGCAGCCCTTCGAGGAAGCCGGGCGGCGCCGGGACGACGCCCCCCTCTCCGAGGATCGGCTCCACGAGGATCCCGCCGGTGTGGTCGTCGACGAGTTGTTCGACCGCGTCGAGGTCGCCGTGGGGGGCATACTGGAAGCCGGCAAGCATCGGCCCGAGCCCCTCGTGGTACTTCGGCTGGGCGGTCGCCGTCACGCTGCCGAAGGTGCGGCCGTGGAAACCGCCGCGGAAGGTGATGAGCTTGTATTTCACGCCGTCTGTCTTGAGGCGGACGAGCTTGATCGCGGCCTCGTTGGCCTCGGTGCCCGAATTGCAGAAGAACGCCTGCCCGCCGAAGCTCCGCTCGGAGAGCAGATGGGCCCACTCCCCCTGCGCCTCGGTGTACCAAGTGTTGGGCACATGGATCAGGCGGGCCACCTGGTCCTGCACCGCCTTGACCACCGGCGCCGGGCAGTGGCCGAGCAGATTGCAGCCCCAGCCGGGAAAGAGGTCGAGGTATTCGGCCCCCTCGGCATCCCACACCTTCGATCCGGCCCCCCGGACGAGGCAGACCGGCGACCGCTTGTAGTTGGGGACGACGTAGCGATCGAAGGTCTCGATCACGGCCCGGGTGGCATCTCCGGTGACGGCGGTCGTGGGCATACGGGGCTCCGGTTCTGCGGGCTCTTCAACAGGGAGGGGCAGGGACACCGACGGAGGACGAGCGGGTGGAAGGCACCAATCGGAAAGGCCGGGGGCGACTAGCGGCCTGCGGTGCGTGTCGACGAGGCGAGGGCGTCGTCGCGGACCAGTTCGGTGCCCACGCCGCTGGTGGTGTAGATCTCGAGGAGGAGCGAGTGACGTAGACGGCCATCGATGATGTGGATCTTCTTCACCCCCTGCTCGAGCGTCTCCAGGCAGCCCTCGATCTTGGGGATCATGCCGGCGGCGATCGTGCCATCGGCGATCAGGCGTCGGGCCTCGGCTGCGGAAAGGGAGTGGATCAGGCTCTCGGGGTCGTTGACATCGAGGAGCACGCCGGGGATGTCGGAGAGCACGACAAGCTTCTCAGCGCCGATGGCCGCCGCCACGGCGGTGGCGGCGGTGTCGGCGTTGACGTTGAGCTTCTCGCCGTCAGGCCCCATCGCCATCGACGGGATGACCGGCACCTGGCCGGCGTAGGTGAGGTTGTCGATCGTCAACCGGTCGACACGGGTGACCGTGCCGACATGGCCGAGGTCGACCGGTTCGCCACCGGGGCCGGCGAGCGTGAGCCGTTCGCCGTAGAGGACGTTCGTGGAGAGGAAGTTGAGCGACATCGCCCGGCCACCGTACTCCTCGAGTCGTGCGACGAGGTCGTGGTTGAGTTCGGTGGCCAGCACCTTTTCGACGATCGCGAGCGTGGCGTCGTCGGTGTAGCGGCGGCCCTGCACGAAGCGCGGAGCGAGCCCCGCCTCGTCCATCGCGCGGCTGATCGCCTTGCCGCCGCCATGAACGACCACCACCCGCATCCCGAGCGTCGACATGAAGACGATGTCGACAAGGAGATGGCGAAGTGAATCGGGGTGTTCCACCACGCTCCCACCGAGCTTGATGACGGTGGTGGTGTCGCGGAACTTGCGGATCCAGCCGAGGGCCTCGATGAGCGTGTCGGCCTTCTGGATCGCCTTCTGCTGGGCCTTGACGGCGGAGGGGGTGGCGGCCACGGGGCGGCTTTCCGGGGATGGAGGAACCCTCGGCGGGCGGGCGGAGCACGCCCGGGGGACCTCTGGGAAAGCGACCCAGTCTACCAGCGCCAGGAGCCTTGCAGCCAACGGGTTTTTCGCGACGGGGCCCGGGCTTGGTACCCAATTGTCGGTATTTGGTGTGGGGGGCTGGAGGGGCGTGGGGAGGCTTGACGAGGGGACGCCTCGTGGTACCTTCTATTTGTTTTATGGATGATGCCTTGCCGCATCATCTGTTTTTCTCATTCGGTGTGCCGTGCCCGGTTTTGGGTGATCGAGCCTAAGGGGCGATCGGGGGCAGGAGGCAGCGTCGACCGGGGCTGGCATGAACCTCAAATCCCTCAAGGTGTTCTGCGACATCGTCGTCCGGCGGAGCTTTTCCCGCGCCGCCGAGGACAACGGAATCTCGCAGTCCGGGGCCAGCCAGGTGGTCAGTCAGCTCGAACACCGGCTCGGCGTGCAACTGATCGAACGCTCGAAGCGGCCGCTCATGCCCACCCGCGAGGGGCAGGTGTTCTTCGACGGCTGCCGGAAGCTGATCGCCCGCTACGACGCCCTCGAGGACGAGGTCCGCACCCTCCATGAGGAGGTCGCCGGACGGGTGCGGGTGGCGGCGATCTATTCGGTGGGCCTCCATCACATGAGCCGAGCGGTGCAGGAATTCACCACCCTCCATCCCCGCGCGAACGTGCGGCTGGAGTATCTCCATCCTGATCGGGTGCTCGAATCGGTGGAGAGCGGTCAGGCCGATCTTGGGCTTGTCAGCTATCCGCGGAGCACGAAGGCCCTCGACGCCGAGCCGTGGCGAGAGGAGCCGTTTGTCCTCGCCTGTGCCCCGGGAAATCCGCTTGCCTCCTGGAAGTCGGTCCGTCTCGAACACCTCGACCACCGCCCTTTGGTGGGATTCGATCCCGATCTGGTCATCCGCCACGAACTCGACCGGGTGCTTGCGGCCCACGGGGTCGAGCCTGAGGTGGTGATGGAGTTTGACAACATCGAGACGATCAAGCGTGCGGTGGAGATCGACGCCGGGGTGGCCCTCCTCCCGGGGCCGACCGTCGGCCGCGAGGTGGCGGCCGGCACGCTCCACGCCATCCCGCTCGACACCGACCAGCCCCTTGTCAGGCCCCTTGGCATCATCCGTGTGCGCGGCAAGCCGCTCCCCCCCACGGCCGATCGGTTCCTCGAGTTTCTCCGCGGGCATGCCGCCGAGGATCTGCCCGGCGGAGCCGCCGCAGCAGCGCCTCGCGGGCGTCGCCCCCGGGCCCCGGTGCCGGCTGGGCCCTGAGCTTTCCCCGTCTACCCTTGTTCCGTCCTGCCGGTCCATCAGCCAGCCCCTGAATCTGAACCTGTCACCCGAGTGACCCTGTCGAGTACGCCATGACACGCGAATCAGAGCCCCGTTTCGAGACCACCTCCCGCCTGCCCGTCACCCGCTCGCCGGGGTTGCCAGCGGCGCAGGGGCTCTACGACCCGGCCAACGAGCACGATGCCTGTGGGGTCGGCTTCGTCGTCAACATGCATGGCCGCAGGAGCCATGCGATCGTCCGCCAAGGGCTTGAGGTGCTCGAGAATCTCACCCACCGCGGTGCCTGCGGCTGCGACCCGCTCACCGGCGACGGTGCCGGCATCCTCATTCAGATGCCGCAGGAATTCTTCGCCGCGGTCACGCCGCAGGCCGGCATCCGCCTGCCGGCGCCGGGCGACTGGGCTGCGGGCAATGTCTTCCTCCCGCCGACCCCGGAGGAGCAGGAGAGCGCCGAGACCTTCTTCGAGCGGATCTGCCAGGAAGAAGGGCAGGAGTTCCTCGGCTGGCGCAGCGTGCCGGTCGACAACCGCTCCATCGGGGCCACCGCGCGCGAGGTCGAGCCGACGGTCCGTCAGGCGTTCGTCGGCCGGGGCAAGAAGACACCCCGCGACCAGTTCGAGTGGAAGCTGTTCGTGATCCGCAAGCGGTTCGAGATCGAGCTCGGCGAGCTCGGCCTCACCGGCCAGACGTTCGCCTACGTTTGTTCCCTGTCATCGCGGACGATCGTCTACAAGGGGCTCCTCCTCGCCGATCAGGTCGACAAGTTCTACCCCGATCTCTCCGACGCGAAGATGGTGTCGGCCTTGGCGCTTGTCCACCAGCGCTACAGCACGAACACCTTCCCCACCTGGGATCTCGCCCATCCGTTCCGGTTCCTCGCCCACAACGGCGAGATCAACACCGTCCGCGGCAACATCAACTGGATGCATGCCCGCGAGAGCATGCTCGCCCATCCGGTCTACGGGCCCGACCTGAAGAAGATCCTCCCGGTCGTCCGCGCCGGTGGCAGCGATTCGGCGACCCTCGACAACGTCCTCGAGCTTCTCGTTCTCGGCGGTCGCCCGATCGAGGAGGCCGTCAGCATGCTCGTCCCCGAGCCGTGGAGCGGGCACGAGACGATGGCCGACGATCTCAAGGCCTACTACGAATTCCAGGCCTGCCTCATGGAGCCGTGGGATGGCCCGGCGGCTCTGGCCTTCACCGACGGCATCCGGATCGGTGCCACCCTCGACCGCAACGGCCTCCGCCCCGGTCGCTGGTGGCAGATGAAGGATGGCCTGGTGGTCATGGCGAGCGAGGCGGGCGTGTTGCAACTCCCGCCGGCGGAGGTCGTGCGCAAGGGACGGCTCCGTCCCGGACGGATGTTCCTTGTCGACACAAAGGAAGGCCGGATCGTCGAGGATGAAGAGATCAAGCGGAAGCTCTCCGGAGCCCAGCCCTGGAGGGAATGGATCGAATCGCGCCAGGTGCGGCTCGACGCCCTGCCCGATCCGGCTGACGTTGCCGAGGTGACCGCCTCGCGGGCCGTTGAACAGGCCGACGCGGGGGCGAGCGGTGGGGCAGCCCCGCGGTCGGTCGATCCATGGCACGCCGCCGGGGTGGCCGGGGAACGCTCGAGCCTTCTCGAACTCCAGCGGCTCCATGGCTACACGCTCGAGGATCTCAAGGTCATCCTGGCACCGATGGCCACCGACGGTGCCGAGCCGATCGGCTCGATGGGCAATGACACGCCGCTCGCCGTCCTCTCCGACCGGCCGCAACTCCTTGCCAACTACTTCAAGCAGCTCTTCGCGCAGGTCACCAATCCTCCCCTCGATGCCATCCGCGAGGAGATCATCACCTCGATGATCACCACGATCGGCTGCGAGGGGAATCTCCTCGACACCACGGCCGAGCAGTGCCGCCTTCTCCGTCTGGAGACGCCGGTGATCACCAACGCCGAGTGCGCCCGGATCAAGGCACTTGGCGGCGCGGGATCGGCCGACCGCCCCGGGCTCGTCGCTCGGACGCTTTCGCTCCTCTTCCCGGCCGCGTCCGGGGTGCAGGGGATGCGGGCCCGGCTTGATGAACTGCGGGCCGAGGCATCGAAGGCGATCCGTGACGGTGTCACGATCATCGTCCTCTCCGATCGCGGCGCGACCCGCGAACTGGCGGTGGTGCCTTCGCTCCTGGCCACCGCCGGCGTTCACCATCACCTCGTCCGCGAGGGCACACGGACACGCTGCGGGCTGGTGGTGGAGACCGGCGAGGCCCGCGAAGTGCAGCATCTGGCCCTGCTCACCGGCTACGGCGCCGGTGCCGTGAATCCCTGGCTGGCGTTTGCGACCCTCGACCAGATGCGGGCCGAGCGGATCGTCAACGCCGACTACCCCAGAGAGAAGCTCCACAAGAACTACGTCAAGGCGGCGACGAAGGGCCTGCTCAAGGTGATGAGCAAGATGGGCATCTCCACCCAGCAGAGCTATCGCGGCGCCCAGATCTTCGAGGCGGTCGGTCTCGAGCAGGGGCTCGTCGATGAGTTCTTCACGCGCACACCGAGCCGGATCGGGGGCATCGGCCTCGAGGGAGTCGCGGAGGAATCGTTCCGGCGGCACGAACATGCCTGGCCCCGCAATCATGTGCCGCAGAGCCTCGAACTCGACGTCGGCGGGCGCTATGCCTGGCGGCGGAAGGGGGAGGCGCATGTCCTTTCGCCCGATGTGGTCGCCACGCTCCAACGGGCGACGCAGATCAACAGCCGGGAGGAATTCCGCAAATACCAGAAGCTCATCGACGAGCAGCAGACGAAGCTCCTCACCCTCCGTGGCCTGCTCGACTTCAAGACCGACGGCACCTCCGTCCCGCTCGAAGAAGTCGAGCCGGCGAAGGAGATCGTCAAGCGGTTCGCCACCGGCGCGATGTCGTACGGATCGATCTCCAAGGAAGCCCACGAGACCCTCGCTGTCGCCATGAACCGGCTCGGCGGCTGGAGCAATACGGGCGAAGGGGGCGAGGATCCGGTGCGCTACCAGCTCGACCCTTCGGGCGACAGCAAGAACTCGAAGATCAAGCAGGTGGCGAGCGGTCGCTTCGGCGTCACGAGCCTCTATCTGGTCAACGCCAAGGAGCTCCAGATCAAGATGGCCC
>CANGIH010000077.1 GCA_947453875.1 Planctomycetaceae bacterium
CAAGTAATTCGCCTAAAATACCACGACAGCGACCGGGGGGTTTCCCTCCCGGTCGCTGTCTGGTATAGTTTTTGCATGGCACTTCCCCGGCGGCCCCGGCTTTCTTCCTGGACCACCGGCGTCATCCTGCGCTCGCCTCCTTCCTCTTTCAGTGCCTGCCGCTGTGCTGTGGCGGGGCTCATCATCTCGACTGCCTCGGCGCCATACGCATCGGCCCGTCCGGCGGGAGGGTTAACCCTTCCGCCTGCCGGCTGGTCTGGCCGTCGCTATGGGGCGGTCGCTGATCGTGTGGCCCGCATTCAGGCGGCGAGACAGCCGACTCGTCAGCGATCTCGTTCACGGACACCGTCAAGCGTCCTCCCGGGAGAATCCGCCTCATGGCAACTCGCGCCATCCGCCGCCTCCAGCCCACCGAGATCCGCCGCTACGGTAGCAGCCGCGCGAGCCATTCGATTCCCGATCTGACCGAGATCCAGACCCGCTTCTACGACCGGTTCCTGCAGTACGACGTGCCGTCGTCCAAGCGCAAGGACGAGGGCATCGAGGGGGTGCTGCGCGAGATCTTCCCGATCGAAAGCTACGACCGCACCGTCAAGCTTGAGTATGTCCGTTACGAGCTTGGCAAGCCTCGCTACGATCCCGATGAATGTCGGCAGTTGCGGCTCACCTACGGCCGCCCCCTCCGCGTTTGGCTGCGGCTGACTCGCGAGCAGCCGATCGAGGAGGAGGTCTATCTCGGCGACATCCCGATCATGCTCGGCGGTGGCGAGTTCATCATCAATGGCGCGGAGCGCGTCGTGGTGAGCCAGCTCCATCGCTCACCCGGCATCGACTTCGTCGCCGACACCGAGTCGACAGACCGTAAAACCTACAACTGCCGCATCATTCCCGAGCGAGGCAGCTGGATCGAGCTGAATGTCTCGAAGAAGGACACGCTTCAGGTTCGCATCGACCAGAGTGGCAAATTTTCCGCCCTCACGCTCCTCCGGGCCATGGACCCGAAGTACACGCAGGATGCGGAAATCCTCAAGCTCTTCTACTCCACCGAAAAGGTGAAGTCCGACGGTGGGCGTTATGTCCCGAAGATCGAGGGGCGGATCGCCGTTGACGACATCGTTTACCCGCCGAAGCAGAAGGACGGCGCCCCCAATGACCGTGCCGGCGAGATCCTCGTCGAGGCCGGCTGCAAGATCTCCCACGATCAGGCGGAATTGATCTGCACGTCGGGATTGCCGGCCGTGGAGGTGATGGACGAGCAGAAAGTGCCGCTCATCATGAACTCGCTCCGCGAGGACGCCGACGAATCGAAGCGACGCACCGCCGTCGCGCCGAGCCATGAGGATGCACTCGTCCGCATCTACCAGCGCTTGCGGCCGGGCAACCCTCCTGCCCTCGACAAGGCCAAGGCCCTGTTCGACGAGAAATTCAAGGACACCAACCGCTACCGGCTCGGCCGTGTCGGCCGATTCCGCATCAATCGCAAGCTCGGGCTGTCGGTTCCCGAAACGGAGATGACCCTCCGTCCTGAGGATCTGATCGCCGCGATCCGTTACATGCTTCGTCTCTCCGATGGCGAGAACGAGGTCGAAGTTGACGACATCGATCACCTCGGCAACCGCCGTCTGCGGACGATCGACGAACTGGCCAGCGACGAACTCCGCAAGGGTTTCCTCAAGCTTCGCCGCACCGTCCAGGAGCGAATGAGCCTCAAGGACGTCACCGAGATGACGCCCCGGTCGCTTATCAACCCCAAGAGTATCTCCGCCGCGATCGAGTATTTCTTCGGTCGTGGGGAGCTCTCGCAGGTGGTCGATCAGACCAACCCGCTCTCGATGCTGACCCACGAGCGCCGGCTCTCGGCACTCGGCCCCGGCGGTCTCAACCGGAAGCGTGCCGGATTTGAAGTGCGAGACGTCCACATCTCCCACTACGGACGCATCTGCCCGATCGAGACCCCCGAAGGCACGAACATCGGCCTGATCTCGAGTCTGGCGATCTACTCCGGGGTCGATTCGTATGGCTTCCTCGTCACCCCTTACCGCAAGGTGTCGAAGGGGAAACTCACCGACGACGTCGTCTGGCTCCGGGCAGACGAGGAACACGAGGCCACACTCGCTCCCGCCGATGCGCCGGTGATTGACGGCAAAATCGAAGGTGATTCGATCATCGCCCGCAACCGCGGCGACTTCGTCCTCGTCCGTGCCGATGAAGTCGGCTATATCGACGTCGCTCCGAGCCAAATGGTCGGAGTTTCGGCGGGACTGATCCCGTTCTTGGAGCACGACGACGCCAATCGTGCGCTCATGGGCTCCAACATGCAGAGGCAGGCGGTGCCGCTTTTGGTCACCGAGCCCCCCGTCGTGGGAACCGGCATGGAGCGGGATGTGGCCCTCAATTCCGGGCTTATCGTCCGGGCCGCCCGGAAGGGTGTCGTGACGTACTGCGACGCCGAGCGGATCGAAGTTTCCACGAGCGGTGCAGCCGCCCCCGACATCTACCGCCTGCGGAAGTATGTCGGCCTCAACGAACGCACCTGCCAAAACCAGAAGCCGATCGTGAACCTCGGCCAGAAGGTTGACAAGGGGGAGGTGCTCGCCGACGGTGCCGCCATCTACAAGGGCGAACTCGCCCTTGGCCGCAACGTCCTCGTCGGCTTTATGGCGTGGGACGGCTTCAACTTCGATGACGCGATCATCATCAGCGAGGAGCTGGTGGAAGACGACGTCTACACCTCGATCCATATCGAGGAATACGACATCGAGATTCGCGACACGAAACTCGGCCGCGAGGAGTTCACTCGCGACATTCCCAATGTCGGCGAGCGGGCCCTCCACAATCTCGACGAAGGAGGCATCGTCAAGATCGGCACCTTCGTCCGCCCCGGCGACATCCTCGTCGGAAAGGTCTCGCCGAAGAGCAAGACAGAACTGACACCGGAAGAGAAGCTCCTCCACGCCATCTTCGGACGGGCTGGTGAGGACGTGAAGAACGACTCCCTTGAGGTCCCCTCGGGCGTCGAAGGAATCGTGATCGCCACCGAGAAGTTCTCCCGCCGGATGAGTCTGTCGGAAGACGAGCGGCGCGAATTCGAGAAGCAACTCAAGGAGGCGGAGAACGAGGGGAATGCCCGCGTTGCCGAAGCCTTCGGTGCCATGGTCGAGGAGATGGGGAAGGTGCTCGGCAAGCCCCTCACCGCCGCCGACGGTGGCTCGCTCGTCCGCGACCAGGAGCACAAGGTGGTGGCCGAGCGTGCCGCGGCCTTCCGCGTCGAGGAACTTGACCTCCGTTCCCCGCAGCGCAAGACCGACATCGAGAAGCTCCACAAGGCCATGTGGCCGGCAGTCGAGGAGGCGATCGACGCCCGCGAACGCCGTCTCAACAGCATGAAGCGCGGAGACGAATTGCGCCCCGGCGTGCTCCAGATGGTGAAGGTTTACGTCGCCGCGAAGCGTGCCATCAGCGTCGGCGACAAGATGGCCGGTCGCCATGGCAACAAGGGGGTGATCGCCAAGATCCTTCCCAAGGAAGACATGCCGTTCCTTGCCGATGGCACTCCGGTGCAGATCCTTCTCAATCCGCTCGGCGTGCCAAGCCGCATGAACGTCGGGCAGATTCTCGAGACCCATCTGGGATGGGCCGGGAAGGTGCTCGGGTTCCAGGCCATCACTCCGGTCTTCGACGGTGCCAGCGAAGAAGAGATCAACGCCGTTCTCGACGAGGCTGGCCTGCCCCGTCACGGCAAGGCTCAACTCTTCGACGGCCGCACGGGCGAGAAACTCGAGCAGGAAACGACGGTGGGCTACATCTACATGCTGAAGCTTCACCACCTCGTCGATGACAAGGTCCACGCCCGTTCGACCGGCCCCTACTCCCTCATCACCCAGCAGCCTCTCGGTGGCAAGGCACGGTTCGGTGGCCAGCGGTTCGGGGAGATGGAAGTGTGGGCCCTCGAGGCGTATGGGGCTGCCTACATCCTCCAGGAACTCCTCACCGTGAAGAGTGACGACGTCGAGGGCCGGACGAAGATCTACGAGAGCATGGTGAAGGGGGAGAACACCCTCGAGGCTGGCACCCCGGCCAGCTTTGACGTGCTCACCAACGAGATCCGCGGACTGGCTCTCAACATGTCGCTCGAGAAGCGGCGTCTGTGACGCTGCTCCTCCACGCTGGCTCCGGGGGCCGCTGGTGGTGTCACCACCTTCCGCCCCCGGTCCGGTGCTGATTCCTCCGGCCACACACCCCATCCCGTCCACGACCAGACAACACCCGCCCCAGGGTTCTTCCAAGGAGACGTCTCGTGAGCATTGGTGAGTCCACCTACGATCGCGTCAACGACTATTCTGCCGTGAAGATCAGCCTGGCACGGCCGCATGACATTCGCAGCTGGTCGTTCGGCGAGGTCAAGAAGCCCGAAACGATCAATTACCGCACCTACCGTCCTGAGAAGGATGGCCTGATGTGCGAAAAGATCTTCGGACCGGAGAAGGACTGGGAGTGCTCCTGCGGCAAGTACCGTGGGATGAAGTACAAGGGAATGATTTGCGACCGCTGCGGAGTGAAGGTCACCCACAGCCGCGTCCGCCGCAAGCGCATGGGCCACATCGAGCTCGCCGCGCCGGTCGTCCACATCTGGTTCTTCAAGGCGATGCCCAGCCGTCTCGGGGCGCTCCTCGACATGAAGACGTCGAGCCTTGAGAAGGTGATCTACTTCCAGGACTACGTCGTTCTCGATCCCAAGGACACGCCGCTGAAGCGGCAGCAACTCCTCACCGAGGAGGAATACCGGGAGGCCCGTGGAAACTACGGCGACACCGGATTCGATGCGGAGATGGGGGCGGAGGCTGTCCGCAAGCTCCTCCTCGGCCTCGACCTTGTGACGCTCTCCAAGGAGCTCCGCGAGGAACTCCACACGACGGGCTCGAAGCAGAAGAAAAAAGATCTCGTCAATCGGCTGAAGATCGTCGAGGCGATCCGGGACAGCGAGAACAAGCCGGAGTGGATGGTTCTCGATGTCATCCCGGTGATTCCGCCCGACCTGCGGCCGTTGGTGATGCTCGACTCGGGCAACTTTGCCACGAGCGATCTCAACGATCTCTACCGCCGGATCATCAACCGCAATAACCGACTCAAGAAGCTCGTCGACCTCAACGCGCCCGAGGTGATCATCCGCAACGAGAAGCGGATGCTGCAGCAATCGGTCGACGCGCTGTTCGACAACAACCGCTGCAAGCGGCCGGTGCTCGCGTCGAGCAACCGCCCGCTCAAGAGCCTGACCGACATGATCAAGGGGAAGCAGGGCCGCTTCCGTGAGAACCTGCTCGGAAAGCGTGTCGATTACTCGGCCCGAAGCGTGATCGTCGTCGGCCCGACGCTCCGACTCCACCAGTGCGGCCTGCCGAAGAAGATCGCTCTCGAGCTCTATCAGCCGTTCATCATCCGCAGGCTCAAGGAACTCGGCCACGCCGACACCATCAAGAGCGCGAAGAAGATGCTCGAGCGCAAGGATGCCGAGGTCTGGGACATCCTCGAAGAGGTGATCCGCAACCACCCGGTGCTCCTCAACCGTGCCCCGACGCTCCACCGCATGGGCATCCAGGCGTTCGAGCCGATCCTCGTGGAAGGCAACGCCATCAAGCTCCATCCGCTGGTGTGCAAGGGCTTCAACGCCGACTTCGACGGCGATCAGATGGCTGTCCACCTGCCGCTGTCGATCGAGGCACAGGTCGAGGCTCACACGCTGATGCTGTCGACCAACAACATCTTCAGCCCTGCCAACGGCGCGCCGATCATCAGCCCCTCCCAGGACGTGGTGATGGGTTGCTACTACCTCACGATGCAACTCCCCGGCCGCAAGGGGGAGGGCATGGTGTTCAAGAACGTCGAGGAGGTGGAACTTGCCCACTCGCTTGGCAAGGTCGACACCCACGCGAAGATCAGGGTCCGGCTGCCGGCAGCCCGCCGACTCAAGATGGACGACATGGCGCAGTCGAAGCCCGGCGCGATCATCGAGACGACCGCCGGCCGCGTGTTGTTCAATTCGGTCCTTCCCGAGGGGATGCTCTTCTACAACATCCCGATGCGGTCGAGCGAACTGGCCCGCGTCATCTCCGATTGCTACCAGGCGCTCGGTCGCCGGCGGACGATCGACCTCCTCGACGACATGAACCGCACCGGGTTCAAGTGGAGCACGAAGAGCGGCCTGTCGTTCGCCACCGACGACCTGATCACGCCTGCCAACAAGACCAAGATTCTCAAGACGGCCGACGATGAGGTGAAGAAGATCCTCAAGCGTTACCAGAAGGGTGTGATTACCGACGGCGAGCGTTACAACTCGGTGCTCGACGCCTGGACACACGCCCGCGAGGAAATCACCAAGGAGATGATGGGGGCGCTCGAGAAGGACACGGCGAGCGAATCCCGTCGCGACGGCTACGTCAACCCGATCTACCTCATGGCCCACTCCGGTGCCCGAGGTGGCGTGGAGCAGATCCGGCAGCTGGCCGGCATGCGTGGACTGATGGCCAAGCCGTCGGGCAAGATCATCGAGGCGCCGATCAAGGCGAATTTCCGTGAGGGGTTGACCGTCCTTGAATACTTCAGCTCGACCCACGGCGCCCGCAAGGGGCTGGCCGACACCGCCCTCAAGACCGCCGACTCGGGGTATCTGACCCGGAAGCTCGCCGACGTCGCCCAAAACGTCGTCGTCACGATGCACGATTGCGGCACCGCCCAGGGGATCGACAAGGGAGTGATCTACCGTGGCGAGAAGGTGGAAGTTCGGCTTGCCGACAGCCTCCGCGGCCGTGTCAGCCGGACCAACATCGCCAACCAGATCACGGGTGAGGTGATCGTCCGCGAAGACGACCTCATCACTCCCAAGGTCGCGCAGCAGATCGAGGAGTTGGGACTGGAGAAAGTTCCGGTCCGCAGCCCGCTCACCTGCGAAGCCCCGCTCGGCGTTTGCCGGCTTTGCTACGGCATGGATCTTTCCACCGGCTCGCTCGTCGAGGAAGGGATGGCCGTCGGCATCATCGCCGCCCAGAGCATCGGTGAGCCTGGCACTCAGCTGACGATGCGCACCTTCCACATCGGTGGTGTCGGTCAGCGTGCCCTCGAGGAGAACCAGAGCAAGGCCAAGCGAGCCGGGACGGTTCGCTTCCTCCGCCTCCGTAGCGTTCCCGACGAAAACGGCCAGCAGGTCGTGCTCGCCCGCAACGGCGAGATCACGATCAGCGACGCCAAGGGCAACGACCTTGAGAAGGTGGATGTGCCGGCCGGTGCCATCCTCAAGGTCAACGACGGGGACGAGGTCAAGCAGGGAACGGTGCTCATCCAGTGGGATCCGCACTCCATCCCGATTCTGTCGGAAGTCGCGGGCAAGGTGCGCTACGAGGATGTGATCGAGAACGAGACGGTGCGGATCGAGAAGGATCCCAGCGGCCACGTCCGGCGGATGATCATGGAGCACAAGGGTGTCTACCAGCCGCAGATCGTCCTCCTTGACGATGAAGGCAAGACGCTCGGTGCCTACTATCTCCCTGAAAAGGCCTATATCGAGGTGAACGAAGGGGAGACGGTGAAGGCGGGTCACATCCTCGCCAAGACGCCCCGCGAGGCCTCCGGCACGCAGGACATCACCGGCGGTCTTCCCCGCGTCACCGAGATTTTCGAGGCCCGCAAGCCGAAAGATCCGGCGATCATGGCTGAGATCGGTGGCCGCGTGGAGGTGAAGGGGGAGAAACGCCGCGGCAAGCGGACCATCCTCGTCCGCAACGAGACAGGCCGCGAAGAGGAGCATCTTGTCAGCCAGGGCAAGCACATGCGTGTCCACACCGGCGACATCGTCAAGGCGGGCGAGGCGCTCGTGGACGGTCCGCTCGTGCCGCACGACATCCTGCGAATCTCGGGCGAGGACGAGGTGCAGAAGTACCTCGTCCGGGAAATCCAGAATGTCTACCGCAGCCAGCGAGTGGACATCGACGACAAGCACATCGAGATCATCGTGTCGCAGATGCTGCGGAAGGTGAAGATCGAGACCGTCGGCGACACGACGCTCCTGCCCGGAAGCGTGATGGACAAGTTCGAATTCCAGCAGGCGAACAAGCGGGTCGCCGAGAGCCTGCGGATCACCGACAAGGGTGACAGCGAGTTCGAGGTCGGGTCGGTGGTCCCCAAGGATCACCTCGCCCAGGCTAACGCACAGATCGAGGCCCTCGGCGGCACTCCAGCCAAGGGCACGAAGCCGAAGGCGGCAACCGCCAGCACCCAGCTCCTCGGAATCACCAAGGCAAGCGTCCAGAGCTCAAGCTTCATCTCGGCCGCCAGCTTCCAGGAGACGACGAAGGTCCTCACGGAAGCGGCTCTCGCGGGAAAGGTCGACAACCTCGTCGGACTCAAGGAAAACGTGATCCTCGGTCACCTGATCCCGGCCGGAACAGGCTTCAACACGTTCCAGAGCTCGGAGGTTCGCGTCCGCACCGAGGCCCTTAATGCACTCCGCAGCGACGGCGGCGGGCGTCTTGACCAGAAATTCCCGCTGTTGAACGACTCGTCATTGGGCGAGGAACTCCGTCTTGGCGCGGAGGGGGCCGACGTTGCCACCCTGCCCGAAGTCGACTCCTCAGCGGACAACCTCTAATCCGGCCGGCTCCAGCCGCGGTGAAAGCCCTCCACTGGGTTTTCGCCGCGGGTGGGGCGGTGACGAAGACTCCGTGGGTGCGGGTTGTCGCCCCAGGGCTTTTGTTCGTACTCGGCCGCGGCCGATGGAACAGCGAACGGGTCCCTCCGGAGCGATTTCCCATGGTCCATCCCGCTGGACGAGCCGCCAGCCATCGCCCTCCGCGCGGCGGCGTGATCACCCTGTCCGGCGTCATCCTGGCGCTGGTGACCGGCCTTGCTGCTCCGGCAGTGATCGCACAGGTCCCTGCCTACAACCCCTACGCCGATAGCCAGGACCCGATGCCCCC
>CANGIH010000078.1 GCA_947453875.1 Planctomycetaceae bacterium
TACCGTTCAAGCCCCGCCGTGCTCGACACGGTGAACCGGGCATTCACCAGGCTCGGTGGCGCGGAGCCGCTGGCGGATTACGCCGCCATCGCGGCGCAGGCGACGGCCGCCTTCCCACCTCACGCAGCCGCCCGACAGCAGCTTCCCGGCTGGGTGCGGGTGCGGACCTGCAAGGCTCTCGAGGAGGGGCAGAAAGGGGCCGATGTGCTGCTGCCGGCGGCGGCCAGTCGGGCGGCGGCCCTCTCCCGGCAAAACCCCGGCAAGTCGGTGGGGGTGCTCGTCCGCACGAACGAGGCCGCGGAAAGGGTCATCGCCCGTCTCAAGTCGGAAGGGATCGTGGCCAGCGCCGAAGGGGGCCAGCCGCTGGCTGATTCCGCGGCCGTCGAACTCGTTCTTTCCGTGCTCCATCTGGTCGATCATCCCTCCGACACGGCCGCTCGCTTTCATCTGGCGACCTCACCGCTGGCCGCAGCGCTCGCCCTCGACCCGACCGGGGCGGTGGGGGAGATCCCCGAGGCCTGTCTTTCGCGCCTCGATGGGATGCGCCGCGAATTGGTCGATGCAGGCTATGGGCCGGTCATCGCAGGGTTGGCGGGGGCGGTCGCCCCGTGGGGATCGCACCGCGACCGTCGCCGGCTCGAGCAACTCGTGGCGGCGGCGCGGCAGTGGGACATGGTGGGTGGCGGGTCGCGCGAGGGGCTCGTGCGGACCGAGCCGTTCGTCACCCATTGCCGGACGACGAACGTCGCCGATCCGGTGGTCTCCCCGATCCGCGTGATGACGATCCACAAGGCCAAGGGGCTGGAGTTCGATCTCGTCGTGCTCACCGATCTCGACCGCAAGCTCGTTCCGCGGAGCCCCCGCGTGGTCGTCGACCGCGAGAGCCCGCTCCACCCGATCAAGCGTGTGCTCGTGCATGTGTCGCGGGAGCTGCTGCCGCTCTTTCCGGACGACTGGCGGCCGCTGTGCGAGGCGGCGAATCAACCGGTCATCCGCGAGGCGATTGCGACGCTCTATGTCGGGCTCACCCGCGCGGCGCAGGGGATGGAGATCCTCATCCTGCCGGCCACCGCGAAAGAGCAGAAAGTCCCGAAGACGCTCGGTGGCGTGATCCGCGCGACGCTTCCAGATACTCCCGAGGCGCCCGCCGAGAGCGTGCTCTGGTCGCACGGCCACCTTGCCGACCCGGACGACGATTCGCTTCCGGAGGAGACGGGACGGCCATCCTCCCCTGCCGAGCCCGCCACGGCGAGTCGACCGAAGCCGGGCAGGAAGGAAACACCGGTCGGGGAGCCGGGCGGCGGCGAGGAGGCGATCACACCGATCGAGCTTCGCGACCTGCCGGATGGCCGCCGGCGCCGGTCACGGCCGCTGCGCACGCCCTCCTCGGCCGAAGGCACGCGCACCGTGGCGGCATCGGCGCTCCTCGATCCCGGCTCGAAGGCCGCGCGGAGCGTGGGCACGCTGCTTCACTCTTGGATCGAGCAATTCAGCTGGCCGTCGGAATGGCCCGGAGACGACCGCTTCCGGGCCCTCGCCTCGCGAGAGCCACTCCTCGGCCCGCAGGTGGAATCGCTGCTGGCCGACTTCCGCACCTTCGTCGCCGCCCCGGCCGTGGCGGAAATGCTTTCCGAGCCTGCGCCAAAACTGCCGGCGAAGTTCGTCGCCGGGGATCTTCCCGCTGGCCCTGCCGACCCGCAGCTCCAGCGCGAGCAAGCCTTCGCGCTCGATGTCGGCGAGGGAACGCTGCTGGGGGTGATGGACCGCCTCATCGTCTGGCGGCGGCGAGGAAAGCCGGTGGCGGCGGAGGTGGTCGATTTCAAGTTCGACGGGATGGGGAAGGCGATCAACGCCACGGCCCGTGAGCGGGCGCGGATCCTCGCCGAGAAGACGGCGTTCTACGCCCCGCAGCTGCGTGCCTACCGGACCGCCGTGGCACGGCTCTACGGGCTGGCGGAATCAAAGGTCTCCTGCGACCTCGTCTTCATGCGTTCCGGTGACGTGGTGCCGGTGAAAGGCTGATCGCGCAGGGCTTCGAAGCCGAGCCTGCGAGGACGGGGAGGACCCGGGCGACGTGCGGGGCCCCTTGCGCCCGTGATTTTGTGCACCCCGGGGTGAGCAGCCGAGCAAACGCACACGTTCGACCGCCACTCCCTCCAATATTTGTACAGCCCCCCCTTGCGTGGCCCCCGTCCCCCCCAGAGACTCACTGCTACCCACGGGGGTTGCCCAAACGGGACAGGAAACGCAACGGAGTGCGGGGGAACTCACTTTTGTTGTTAGGGGGTGCACATGCCACACAGGACCGCGGGGCAGATCGAGGCGGCGGCGTGCGATGTGGTGACTCGATTTCACTGCGACACGCTGGGGCGGGGCCCCCGGAGCGTCACGGCCACTCTCCGAGCGAACACGCTTTTCGTTCAACTTGAAGATGTGCTGACCACGGCGGAGCAGGCGTTGGTCGCAGCGAGCGGAACCAACCACGCCCGCAGCATCGAGATGGTCCGCGAGATGCGAAACTATCTGGTGCAACAAGCCCGGAGCGAATTACTCGCTGCACTTTCGGGCACACTCGACCAACAGGCCAACGGCATGATGCACGACATCGATCCCGAATCCGGGAGAGAGGTGCTCGTCTTTCGGCTGGCGGATGAACCGGACTCCAAACGATTCGCGTGACCTCGCAACACCCGGCCCGCGGGGACTCACAACGGCACTTCGAGGCATCCTCCGCCCCGCGGGGGGCAAGCGAGCCCGAGCGCCAACCACCGCGGAAAGCCCGCGGAATCACCGAAGAAATGAGGCGGAGGGCATGGGATTCGAACCCACAATCCATTTCTGGACATCTGATTTCGAGTCAGACCGCTGGCCAATTCGCTTACCCTCCGAACGAGCCTCCTCCAATGTAGATCACGACCCCGGGATGCTCAAGTTCGCCCGCATGACTGGCATGTCCGGCACGACCGGCCGGCAGCACCCCCTCACGAACCGGGTCGACACATTGATCGCGGATTCCGGGGGAAGTAGTGTCTTCAGACCATGTTCGTCCACAAGGAACGCCTCGAATACGTTCTCCAGCCGGCCGATTACGCCGCGCCCGAGGTCCTTGAGAAAGAGACCGACCGGCTCTTCCTCCGCGCCTGGCACCCAGTCGCGCTCACCGGCGACCTGGCAGCAGACGGCGACTTCGTCACCCTCGATCTTCTTGGCCGCCCCCTCATCCTCCGGCGAGCGGACGGAAGGCTCCACGCCTATCTCAATATCTGCTCCCACCGTCACTGCATGCTCACCGAGCTGCCGCGGGGCAACTCCCCCAAGCTCGTCTGCCAGTATCACGGCTGGGAATACCGTTCCTGCGGCAAAGTCGACAAGGTCCCCGACGGTGGCTGCTTCAAGCCCTTCGACCGCGACAACGCCGCCCTGCGCATCTTCCCGGTCGAGACCTGTGGTGAATTGGTCTTCGTCCGCCTCTCGGCTGAGGGGGACGATCTGCGGACGTGGCTCGGCGACTGGCATGACCGGATCGCCGCCGCCTTCGCGCCTCCTTACAAGTGCAACTGGCGCTACGCCACCGACTTCGACTGCAACTGGAAGATCCCGGTCGAAAATACGGTGGAGACCTACCACCTTCCCCTCGTTCACCCGACCACGCTCGGCGGGTTCGGGCTGATTCCAGAGGAAGCGCAGAAACACTGGCTCGAGGATCGATCAACGACGCTCGTCTTCGATCTCGAACAAGACAGCGAACCGGTGAAGAAGCAGCGGCAGGTGGTCGGCTGGCTCGGTGGCGGCACCACCACCGACCAGTATGTCCACCACCATGTCTTCCCGAATCTCGTCTTCACCTTCTCGGATCTGTTCACCTACTGTCAGGTCTACCTGCCGACATCACCGACGACGTCGCGGACGCTCGCCTGGATGTTCAGCCTCGATGGCACGAAGCGCAATCCCTTCGCTCGCGTCATCGCCCGGCTCACTGCCCGCCACGGCGTGAAGGCCAACTCGGCGATCCAAGCCGAGGACTCAAGCGTCTTCGCCTCCCAGCAGAAAGGGCTCGCGGCCACGCCGTTCCAAGGGTGCATCGGCACCCGCGAGGAGCGGATCTGGTGCTTCCACGACTACATCAAGCGGGCCTTATCCTGAGATCGTGAAGACAGGGGCACGCGGAACACGTGACAGCCGCTTCCGCCCCTCATCCCGACTCACCGACCGGCGCCGATTCCAGCAGCGGCCCTTCCTGCCAGCGACCTCGGGGGTGCCAAAGGACCTCCGTCTTGCGGCCCCACGTTGGCGAGCGACGAAAGCACCGTCGCACCAAGACGCCTGGCGGCGGCATCGCCGCCCTCGATCGACACCCCACCCCTGGCCAGCATCGCCCCCGCATCCCCGCTCGCACCGAGAAGCGTCTCGAGTGAACAGGCGGCGATGTGGATGATCGCAGCGGCGGTCGAAGGCAGCCCGACGTGGAGGGAAACCGGTCGACCTCCCAGGCAGCGCAACGTCCACTGCCCCCCCCCGCCGCCCGCCGCAGAGAGGCCAACCAGATCGCCCCCGGCGGGCGCGTCCCACGATGCTCTTCCCATTCGCGCCTCGAGAAAGCCACGGGCGGAATCCTTCCGCACCACGCGCCCCGGAGGGGGCCAACGGAAGCGATTGGCGATCGCGAACCGACAGAGCCGACGGATTGTCTCGTCATCCAGTTCTGGTGAGGGGAGATCGGGGATCGCGGCGGTGCACCACGTGCTGTCGAAGCGGGGGTCATCGCTCCAATAGGCCCGGTAGACGTGCATCTGATCCTCGAACAGCCTGGCGAGCGTCGCGGGATCGAATCCCAGCCCCCCCTTCGCCGGACCTGCCGCGGCACGCTGGGCAGCCAATTCCGCCGCCATCTCGACGACGAGCCCCTCAAACACCCGGCACAGCCGGCTGACGGGTGTCGGTCTGGTGGAGGTGATGTGGTAGGTGCGGCCATGGAGCGACCGATCGCCGACGATCCGCGTCATCACTGCCGACACCCAGTCGACGGGCACGAGATTCTTCACCTCGTCGCCGGTCATCCCCAGCACCTCGAGGAGCGAACCGGGCTCGAGCGATGCCTCCATGAATGCTTCGACGAAGGGCTGCACGATCCGCAGCGGCTTGTAGAAGCCGTGGAAGGTGTTCGTGAACCCTGCCACGAGATCGCCGACGATGATGCTCGGCCGGTGGACCGTGCAGACATCGAGGAACGGCGCCGCGACGGCCGCCTTCTCCGACTCGATCTTGCTCCGCTCGTAGTCGTTGCCGGGCGTCTGGCCGACGTCGAGTTCCGTCTCGAGGATTTTCCCCCGCCGCGTGCCGCAGACATAGGCACTCGACACATGGTGATAGCGGCGGATCCCGAGATCGCGGCAGAGGGCCAGGACGTTCGCGGTGCCGTTGACGTTGCTGTTCCAGGGTTCGCCGTCGCTCTCCCGCATCTGAAACGAAAGGCTCGCCGCCGAGTGAACCACCTCATCGACATTCCTGCCCACCCACGCCGCGGCCGCTGCCTCGAGCCCGAGGCCCGGGGAGGTGATGTCCCCAGAGAGAACGACCGGCGCCTCGACCGTCACCCCGGCGACGTCGCGCCAGTCGTCGAGAATCTCGTCGCCCCGCTCCTCCGCCGTGGCGGTCTTCGATCCACGGACGAGGACCGCCACCCGGCGACCGTCGGCCGCCAGATCGCGGACAAGCGACCGCCCGAGGAGCCCGGTGGCCCCGGTGAGGAGGAGGTATTTCACGTTGGCGGCCATGGGGCTGTCCTGGCGGAAACGACGGAAGGATTCGGTTCAGACGTGGATCGCGGCGCCGCCATCGACGACGAGCGTCTGTCCCTGGACGAGATCCGAAAGCGGGCTGGAGAGGAAGAGGACGGCATCGGCAACATCGGAGGCCTCGAGCTGGCGCTCGCCGACCATCGTCTTGCTCGTCCGGCCGGCGAACATCATGTCGGCACCCGGCAGACGGCGGGTCGAATCGGTGTCGACAAGGCCCGCCTCGACGACATTCACGTTCACGCCCCGGTCGCCGAGTTCGAGGGCCCAATGGCGGGCCAGCGCCGTGAGCGCCGCCTTCGATCCGCCGATGAGTCCGTACATCGGCAGCGCCATGTGCGTGCCATGACTGGAGAGCACGACCACCTTTCCACGACCGCTCCCCGACTCGAGCAGCGGCACCGAGGCCTTCAGAAGATGGACGAGCGAGAGGACATTCGTATGCATCGCGGCGTCGAAGTGGCGCTGCGACGTGGCAGCGAGGGGGCGGAATCCCCCTGTCGCCGCATTGTGGACGACGATGTCGAGGGCCCCAAACTGCTCGCGAACGAAGCCGATCATGTCCTCGACATCCTCCTCCTCGCCGACGTCGGCTCGGATGCACGCCACACGCCGGCCCATCGCGGCGATCTCGGCCGCCACCGCGTCAGCCTCGCGGCCACTCGTGACGTAGTTGATAGCGATGTCGGCGCCGGCCTCGGCGAGCCGGAGGGCACAGGCCCGGCCGATGCCACGGCTGCTCCCGGTGACGAGCGCCACCTTTCCGCTCAGATCGATCATGAACGCTGCTCCTTAGGATGAAACGGTGGACGCGGTCGACATGTCGCCAGACATCAATCGCACGAGCCATTGCTGAAAGTGATGAATCCGCTCTTCACGCCTGGAAAGCAGTCCGGGGCCCGGCTGCAGAGGCGCATTCATACCCTGCTGAACAGAAGGGTAGAGAGACACATCCTCCTCCCACACCCGGCCCCAGAAAGACAGGTGTCTTCGCGCGGAGTATCTCAGGATCGTGTCACCCAACGCCGATCTCGTCGGCGACTGGATACTGAACGCACGGAGGGCGAGCCGTGTCTGCTGTGCTGCCACTGGCTCGAAGGTCCAGACGATGACCAAGTCATCCATGATGCTCAGGGTCAGTGCCGGCAACACAAAGAGATGCTGGTAGGTCCGGGAGACGCCAATGCCCAGGGCTTTGAGCAACTTTCGCTGCAAATCCCCAACGATTCCAGGAACTCCCCCCGGGGAGATGAACGAACTCCAGCGATCACCGAATCGGTGCTGGCAAGCCCCCTCGGCTGGCATGCTCCCAAGAGTCCCACGATGGATTTCGGAAACGTGATAGCTCTCGAGAGTGTTCTCGACGACAACCTTCCAATTGGCATCGACAACACGCGACCACGAGCAAAGCTGGAAGTTGTGCGCTGAACATGCCTCCGAGATCGGCCCGCCGAGTTCCCCGAGGTACTCTCCGAGTGGTGGACCACCTTGCTGGAGTTGAACGAATATGAGTTTGCCACACGCTTCGGTCTTCAGGGGGACAAGCCCCAGCTGCCCGCTGGTCAGCGGCTTGAATCCTGGCGCGTCTGGAATGCGGCGAGTCGCCCCTTCTGCGTCATATTCCCAGCCATGGTATTGGCACTTCAAACGGCACTGGTTGCCCTTGGTCAAGCATGTCAACTTCGAGAGCCGATGCGCGCAGGCATTTATGAAGCCGCGATATTGCCCGTCGGTGTTGTGAAGAATGATGGGGTGATCAAGGATCGTGGTGGTGACAAAGTCTCCGGAATTCCGTATTTCGTCGGTTGTGGCAACCATCTGCCATCCGGGAATGAGCACCGATTGTTTCTCGCGAGTAAACCACTCCGGATCGGTGTACGCCGACGCGGGGAGCAATTGCGGAAGGTGGGTGTCGCTCAGAAACATGGCGCCGCCTCCCCCTGCCCAGAGCGATCAGCCGACGGGCATCGCGGGGAGTCGGTGCAGGCCACCGCCACGAGATGGCATCCGACTTCGAGAAACCTCCCCGTGCCGCTGACCGTGCGCCAGTCGTCACGGAGCGTCCATGCGAACGTTCCGTCGTTCCTCGGTTCGACCGCGACCCCGAGCGGCCGAAAAACCGCGTCGAGTCCGGCTGCCTTGTAGGCCGCTTCCTTCGCCGCCCAGATCATGGCGGGTGAGGCCGCGACGCGTTCGGCATCGTCGAGCCAGTAATCGATTCCGGCCCGCGCGGCGGAGGTGTCGACGACGTCGATCCCGATCCCCGCACCGGCACAGACCGCGGCACACACGAGCCTGCGTTCATGCGCGACAGACACCGCGAGCGATAGAAGGCCGTCGTCGCTCCCGACAACCGGCCGACCCGACGGCAACAGCGAGGCGACGCGAACGACCGCGGCGGGCAAGCCCGTGACCTCGGCGACAACCCGCTCGGCCAGTCGCCTGGCTGCAATTGAGAGCGATTCGCCCAGGGCCGGCGTGGCGACCCCGATCTCGACACTCCATGCCCCGACGACCAGACCGCGCTCGATGCGGTCGGCGAAGGCTGCCTGTCCTGCCATCATGAGGACTTGCTCCGCTCCGGCGACACGATCGCCAGGTGGAGGCCCTCCAGCGCCACCAACGCCCGCCCATCGGCGCCGTAGATGACGAAGTCGTAGAGGCTCTCCCGCGCGTCCTGGGATCGGAACCAGAGCCTGACAGTGCATTTTTCCCCGGTCGCTGCTTGCCCGGTGATGCGCAGTCGGTCAAACCGCAGTGGCACCTCCACCCGCTTCCGGAAGAGAATGAACGAATAGACCGCACAGGCGACTATCGCGCCGTCGAGCATCGCCACCGGTACCGTCCAGCCACCGGCGCCACGAGGCTTGGCGATCGCGTCGGGATCGGGCGCCGTCAGTCGGCCCCACCCACCGCTCCGATCGAGAAACAGCCCCGACAGGGTGCGGAATCCGGGACCATGCCACAGCGGCGCGTTGTCCTGATAAATCATCGGATTGAACGGCAGCGGCATCTCGTCGAGCGGCTCGGCGATTGGTTCCGCAGCGCCGACCACCACGGTCGCGGAGACATGAACCCGCGGCACATCCGCCTCACGGCCATGGCTCCCACGGACAGCCGTCCA
>CANGIH010000079.1 GCA_947453875.1 Planctomycetaceae bacterium
ATGTCGATGAGGCCTTCGAGCGGATCCGGAGTGAGCTGGCCCGAGGCGAACGGCCGGAGGCCGAGGCCGAGCCGGAGGGTTTCAAGGGGACGCTGCGGCAGTACCAACGTGAGGGGCTGGGCTGGCTGACGTTTCTGGAGCGGATGGGATTGGGAGGGTGTCTCGCCGATGACATGGGTCTCGGCAAGACGATCCAGGTGCTGGCGATGCTGGTCCGTCGCCGGGGCATCGTGGCGGCCGGCGGCATGCCACACCGTCCGTCCCTCGTCATCGTCCCCAAGAGCCTGGTGTTCAACTGGATCGACGAGGCAGCGAAGTTTGGCCCTGCCCTCCGCGTCGTCAACCACACCGGCAACCAGCGGGGCGAGGGCTCGGAATCGCTCGCCGATGCCGACATCGTGCTCACGACCTACGGCACGCTCCGCCGCGACATCATGCGGCACCGCGACATCGAATTCGACTATGTCGTTCTCGACGAGGCGCAGTCGATCAAGAATGCCGGCAGCCAGGCTGCCAAAGCCTGTCGGTTGCTGCGGGCACGCCATCGGCTGGCGCTCACCGGCACGCCGGTGGAGAACCATATCGGCGAGTTGTGGAGCATCTTCGAGTTCCTCAACCCCGGCCAGTTGGGGAGCGCGGCCCGCTTGAAACGCTTCCTGTCCGGGGGCCGGGGGGGGAACGCCGCGGAGGTTGTGGCCAGGGCCGTCCGGCCATTTCTCCTCCGCCGCACGAAGAGCCAGGTGCTCTCCGATCTCCCGGAGAAGACCGAGCAGACGATCTTCTGCGAGCTCGGCGAGACGCAACGGAAGGCCTACGACGAATTGCGGGAGCACTACCGGCAGGAACTCGCCGGCCGCATCGGGAAGATGGGGATCGGTCGCTCGCGGATCGCGGTGCTCGAGGCGCTTCTCCGACTCCGCCAGACGGCCTGTCATCCGGGGCTCGTCGATGCCGCGCGGATCGACGAACCGGCGGCGAAGCTCGAAACCCTCCTCGAGCAGCTCGGCGAGGTTCTCGAAGAGGGTCACAAGGTGCTGGTCTTCAGCCAGTTCACCAGCTTTCTCTCCATCGTCCGCCGTCAACTCGATGCCCGGTCGATTCCCTACGAATACCTCGACGGCAAGACAACCGACCGGCAGGCAAGGGTCGCGCACTTCCAGGAGGACCCGGAGTGCCGGTTGTTCCTCGTCAGCCTCAAGGCCGGCGGCCAGGGACTCAATCTCACCGCCGCCGACTACATCTACATTCTTGACCCCTGGTGGAACCCGGCGGTCGAGGCCCAGGCAGTCGATCGTGCCCACCGCATCGGCCAGACGCGGCGTGTCTTCGCCTACCGTCTCATCGCCCGCGACACCGTGGAGGAGAAGATCCTCGCCCTCCAGGATCGCAAGCGCGACCTGGCCGAATCGATCGTCCGGGCCGACGAGAACATGATCTCGACCCTGACACCGGAGGATGTCGAACTGCTCCTTTCCTGATCGTTTTCGAGTGGCACTCATGAAAAACTAACCGCTGTGATCCGGTCTGTGGGGCTTAGACTGGTTTGGTCGCAAGGCGGCCGTTCGGCTGCCGCACCGGGAGATCCTCACACGATGTCGGTCGGCGTGAATGTCGAGGGCAGTCGCGCGGGCGGAAGCCTCGATGACGCCAACCACGGTGGAGTGGCCGTGAAGCAACAGCCGGGCAAGGGACGGGGCGGATCCACCGTGGGGCAACCCAGCGTGCTCGTCGTCGATGACGAGGAAGATTTGCTCGAATTGGTGCGATTCAACCTCACGCGGGACGGCTATGACGTCACCGGGGTGTCGACTGGCGAGGATGCGCTCCGCTCGATCCGCCGGGAACCGCCCGATCTGGTTGTCCTCGACCTCATGCTCCCGGGCATCGATGGGCTCGAGATCTGCCGCCGGCTGAAGGCGGATCCGCGGACGCGCGACATCCCGATCGTCATGCTCACGGCGAAGGGGGAGGAGAGGGATGTCATTTCCGGCCTCGAACGAGGGGCCGACGACTACATCACCAAACCCTTCAGCCCGCGGGTCCTCTCCGCGCGAGTGAAGGCCCTTCTGCGTCGGCGTGAACAGGACCGGCATGCCGACATCGATGCAACACTCGAAGTCCACGAACTCTCGATCCATCCCGGCCGCCACGAGATCCGGCTCGCCGGCGAGCCGGTCGAGCTCACCTACACGGAGTTCGCCCTCCTCCATTTCCTGGCGAAAAAACCCGGCTGGGCGTTCACGCGGACGCAGATCGTCGACGCGGTGAAGGGGGAGGATTACCCCGTCACTGAGCGGTCGGTCGACGTGCAGGTGGCAGGTCTGCGGAGGAAACTCGGGGACTACGCCTCGTACATCGAGACCGTCCGTGGTGTCGGGTACCGCTTCCGCGCCTGAGCGGTCGCCATCGCGCCTTCCGCCCGATCCACCGGTGTGGGACACTGCGCCCGAAAGGCCGTCGCGTTTCCCCTCCCATCCCCGCTTCCCCGCCATGCCCCGCACCCGTCTTGCCTGGAGACTGTTCGGCGGATGGTGCGCTTTGGTGGTGGCGTTCGTGGTGGCCTCCCACTGGATGGCATCGGTCGAACTGGCACGACTCGCCGAAGCGGCACAGGTGCGGCGGATGCTCGACGCCGGACAGGCCGTGGCCGAGGGGGTGCCCGACAACGCCGGCATGGAGCCGGAGACACTGGCGGCGACGGCCCGCGAGATCGGTCGGGTGTCGCGGGTGGCCGTCGAGTTGCTCGACGCGAACGGCCGGATGATCGCCAGCGGCGAGGCTGCCGGTTTCGGAGGCACGGCTGCGGCACAGGGGGATGCCGCGACGATCGATGTCCAGGCGCTGTCCGAGGCCCGCGCCGGACGGAGTGCCACCACGGGCCGGTATGACGCCACCAGCGGGCGTCGCACCGTCGCAGTCACGGTGCCGGCGATCCGCGATGGGAAAACGACGCTGATCGTCCGGCTCACCGCCGACACGTCGGAGTCCGATGCGGAACTGGCCGCCGGTCAGCGACGGTTGCTCCTGGGAAGCATCGTCAGTGGCATGGCGGCCCTTGCCGCCGGATGGATCCTCGCTCGCCGTGTATCGAGGCCGGTGGAGGAACTGGCGGAGTCGGCCGCACGCGTGGCGGATGGCGAGGTGGGCCGCGCCCTCCCGATGTCCGACGTCACCGAGGTGTCGGTCCTCGCCTCCGCAATCGATACCCTCCGTGGCCAACTCGTGGAACGCGGGTTGACCATCGGCCGGCAGGGGACCCAGCAGGAGGCGGTGCTCGGCAGCATGATGGAGGGGGTGCTCGCGGTTGATGCCAGGACGCGGATCGTGAGCATCAACCGGGCTGCCGCCGATCTTCTCGATCTCGATGCGGGGGCGGTCCTCGGCCGACCGCTCCAGGAGGTGGTCCGGAACGCCGATCTGCGGCAATTCGCCCTTCAAGCCATCGACTGCGGCGAGCCGGTCGAGGATGACCTCGTCCTCCGTGCCGTGCGCGACCGGACGATCCGTGTCCGGGGAACGGCGCTGCGCGACAAGTCGGGTGAAGGGGGGGCGGTGATCGTCCTCGAGGACATCACCGATATCCGCCACCTCGAGAATGTCCGCCGCGACTTCGTCGCCAACGTCTCCCACGAACTGAAGACCCCCGTGGCATCGATCAAGGGATTCGTCGAAACCCTCCTCGAGGGGAGGGTGGATGCCCCGGAGGACCGTCGTCGCTTCCTGGAGATCATCGCGAGGCAGTCAGACCGGCTCGGGTCGATCATCGAGGATCTTCTGGCCCTGTCGCGGATCGAGCAGTCGGAGGGGAGTGGCGAAGTGCCGATCGAGCGGGTGGAGGTCGCCAGCCTGATCGCGAGCGTGGTGTCGGAGTGTCGGCCCCGCGCCGACGAGCGGTCGATCGCCATCGAGGTCGAATGCCCGCCAGCGCTCTTTGCGGAGGTCAATGCACCACTCCTCGAGCAGGCGCTGATCAACCTCGTCGACAACGCGCTCAAATACAGCGAACCTCGACGCACGGTATGGCTCTCCGCGGCGGCGGGCGCCGAAGGAGCGGTCGAGTTTGTCGTCCGTGACGAGGGAAGCGGAATCGCCGCCGAGCATCTTCCCAGGCTTTTCGAACGCTTCTACCGGGTCGACAAGGGACGGAGCCGCCGGCTGGGGGGAACGGGGCTGGGGTTGTCGATCGTGAAGCACATCGTTCTGGCCCATGGCGGGACGGTGGCGGTGGAGAGCACGCCAAGGGTGGGGAGCACCTTCCGGGTCGTACTGCCGTCCGCTGCAGCCACACCCCGCTAGGCCTTCTGCTTGGCGTTGTGAAACGCGACGATCTGTTGCCAAGCCTCCTCAGGGGTCTCGGCCCAGGAGAACAGGTCGAGGTGATCGTCGGAGATCACTCCTTCGTCGGCCATCTGCTGGAAGTCGATGATCTTCGACCAGTATTCACGTCCGAAGAGGATGATCGGAACCGGCTGCATGCGGTGGGTCTGCCGAAGCGTGAGGGTTTCGAACATCTCGTCAAGCGTGCCAAATCCTCCCGGGAAGAGGACGACGGCAGCAGCGCGGAGGATGAAGTGGAACTTCCTCAGGGCGAAGTACTTGAACTGGAAGCAGAGGTCCGGGGTGATGAACGGGTTTGGTTGCTGCTCGGCCGGCAACTTGATGTTGAGGCCGATCGATTGGCAACCGACGTCGAAGGCACCTCGATTGGCCGCTTCCATGATGCCGGGGCCGCCACCGGTGACCACGACGAAGTCACGGGCGTCATCGCACTGGTTGTCGATCGAGACCAGACGGGCGAAGGCGCGGGCATCGTCGTAATAATGGCTCCGTGAGAGGAGTTTCTCGGCGCGGAACAAGGCCCGCTTGAGTCGGTGGTTGTTCGGGTCGGCCTGCACTGCCCGACGTGCCTCCGAGAGCCTCCGCTCGGCGGCACCACGCTCCACGATCTGCGTCCCCCCGAAGACGATCACGGTCGAGTGGATTCGATGCTCCTGGAAGGCGAGTTCGGGCTTCTGGAGTTCGAGAAGCATGCGGACCCCGCGTGTCTCCGGCCGATCCATGAGCCGGCGATCGTGCTGGGCGAGGGAGTAGCTGGGGCTGGCGAGGATCGCCTCCATGTTCTCCGCAACGAGGGCGACCTCATCGCCGAGGATCGTGTCGGGCAGGATCGCGCAGGCTTTCGGAGGCGGCGATGGCGTCACCGCTGACGTCTCCTGGGCACGCGAGGGCCGGCCACCGGTCGGCGTCTTGCGGGGGGGGGCAGGGAGCTTTGAGTCATGGGGCCTGCTCTTCTTGGACATGTCGATTCCGGGTGGGGCGGTGTGTGTGGTGGTGGATTCAGGTCGTCGTCAGATCGAAGCTGTCACCGATCGCAGGGATCGTTGCATTCCAGCCGAGCGTCGTCCGCAGGTGATCGGCCATGCCGCGGGCGGCGGGGGGCTCGCCATGGACGAGGAATACGCGGCGCGGGGGGGGCATGGTGGACAACCAGCGGCCGATCTCCTTCCGGTCGCCATGCCCGGAGAGGGCATCGACCCGCCGGACCGCTGCCCGCACCGGCACGTCGCGGCCGTGGATCTGGAGGAACTGCGCGCCGTCGACGAGCGCCCGACCACGGGTGCCGATGGCCTGGAATCCTGCCACCAGGACCGTTGTCCGCGGGTCAGGCAGCCGGCGGGCGAGATGGTGGAGGATGCGACCGCCGTTCATCATCCCGCTGGAGGCGATGACGATCCCGGCTCCATCATGGGCATTGATCGCCTTCGACTCCTCAGCGGTCTTCGCCATCCGCACCCAGGGGGATGCCATCGAGTCGGACACGCCCTGCATGCGGGCCTCGGTGAAGTCATGTTCCTCGACATGGCGGCGGAACACCTCGGTCGCCTCGACGGCCATCGGCGAGTCGACCCACACCGGGATCTCCGGGAGCCTTCCGGCAGCCATGAGCGTCCGCAGAAGGTAGACCAATTGCTGGCAGCGGCCGATGGCGAACGAGGCCACGAGCATCATCCCGCCGCGTTGGATCGCCTCCTTCGTGACAGCCTCCAACTCGTCGAGCGGTCGGCTGGCGGGGTGGTCGCGATCACCGTAGGTGCTTTCGCAGACGAGGATGTCGCAGGGGGGCGGGGGGACAGGATCGTTGTAGAGTGGGGCGTCGTAACGGCCGACGTCGCCGGAGAAGACCAGCCGCAGCGGCAAACCCACACCCGAACACTCCACCTCGACAAACGAGCTTCCGAGCATGTGGCCAGCGTCGTGGAATCGGGCCCGGCAGCCCTTGGCAGGCGCGAACCAGGTCTCCCGATCGAGCGGCTTGACCAGTCGGAGTGTCCGTTCGACATCACGCTCGTCGTAGAGGGGGAGGGCAGGCTGGTGTTTCGAGAATCCCTTTCGGTTGGCGTAGTCGGCATCCTCCCCCTGGCACTTGGCCGAGTCATAGAGGAGGAGGCCGAGCAGATCGGCGGTGGCCCGCGAGGTGAGGATTGGTCCGCGGAATCCGTCACGTGTCAGGCGGGGCAGCCAGCCGGAATGGTCGATGTGGCCATGGGTGAGGACGACCGCATCGATGGTGTCCGCTGGCACGGGAAACCGATCCCAGTTTCGCTCGCGCAACCGCTTTTCTCCCTGGAAGAGACCGCAGTCGACGAGAATGCGCTGCCCGTCATGTTCGAGGAGGTGACGCGACCCAGACACAGTCCCCGCGGCACCGAGAAACCGAAGCGTCGTCATCGAGGCCCTTCCTTTGGCAACCGGGTCGATCCCGCCAGCACGAGTTCCCCCTCGTCCACTCGCAGGCCCTCAAGATGGTACTCGGGCCCGCTTGCGGCTGCCCTCCCTTGTTTTGTCTTTCCCGGGAGCGTGAGGAGGAGGAGCGGTTTCCCGCCGATGACCCTCATTTCCGTGCCCATGCCCGTCGATGCTGCCTGTCGGGCGACGGTCTCGAGGACGACTCCAGGGGGAAGCGGCAAGGCTCCGAGTCTGGCTTTTTCGACACCTACTTCCAGGAGGTTGTCGCTCCGCAGGTTCACCGTGAGCACCGACCAGAGTCGGCCCGAGCAGGGGCCCCAGACCAGTTGGGCCGACAGGGCCACGCCGCGCGGGCGGAAACGGACCGTCGGTTCCCGCAACGAACGGGGCAGGAGACCGGGAGCGAGGCGGGGAAGATCGATCGCCAGCCAGGCGTTGACCTCTTGGTCGGTGAAGACCGATCCCCACTCGCCGCGGCGCTCGAGGGCCGCCACGAGGGACGACGCCTTGGACATCATCCGCCCCGCCGCCTGGGGGCCGGCGGCACCCGAGGGCACGGTGCCGCGGGTCGAGGCCGGCTGGTGGCTCGCAAGCAGCGAGAGGGCCAGCACACCTGCAAGGAGCGTGGCCGCGACGATCAGGCCGATGGCAGCGGGACGGCGTGACCAACGCCGTCCCGCGCCACCGGGAGAGAGACTCGGATTCAGAGTGAGACTCGGATTCAAAGGCCCCGAGGACCGATCCATGGCGTCACCGTCATTCGTCGATCGTCATCGGTGGGATTCAGCCAGCCGCGCTGAGCAGCTGATCCGCGGGTGAAAGTCGCAACTCGACACCGGTTGCGATCGCATCGACGAACGCATTCCCGGCGCCACGTGCGTCGACCCTGAGGGTGTCGTCAGGGTGGAGTTCGTCCCGCAGCACGCGCACGTGCGGCGGGGCCTCGATGCCGATCCGCACCTTGTCGCCACTGACCCGGACGATCGTCACGACGACCGAATCACCGACCCGAATCCGTTCGTTCTGCTTCCGTGAGAGGACCAGCATGGGAGACTCCATTCATGGACTGCGTGGTGTGATGAAAAACACTCTATGAGCGGAACTGTACGCCTGTCAACCATCGCGGCCGGCGGCCGCCGTCGCCCGCCTCGGCGTCACTGCCAAAACGGGGATGGTCCAGCGGGATTGGGCAATCTGTGCGGCAGAGGAAACATCGTCCGGCGGGGGGGACTTTCTTGGGGGATGCCCGAACTTGCCTGTGGCGCCTGTTGTGCCGGGCCGGCACGGGGTGCCGGTCGGGGTGCCATCCACGGAATGCCTGAAGAATGGCCGACAGCGCCAGCCAGCGGCCCTCTGGCCGGGCTCAGCGCACCGGCGCGGACTGGGCGTCTGTCGCCTGGCTGGTCGCGACTGCCGCGGATTCGGAGCCGGCATAGGCGGCCAGATCGACCGGGGCGGCGAGCGCCATCCGTTCCTCGGCGGCAGCCACGCGCTTGTGGTCGGACGCCAGCCATCCGTGGAGCACTTTGTGTTCCGCCCGCATCACGCTCGGGCGGCCACCGAGTTTGGCGATTCGCGAATCGACCTCCAGTCGGACGGCGACGGGAATCCCTTCCGCGGTGGCCACCCGACGGTTGATCGCGATCCGGGGAAAGGGGGGGAGCCCGCCGGGGTGGACCAGCGCCTTGACGAGGAGGGCCGCATCGGCGAATCGCCGGTATTCCTCTGCGATGGCCGCGCTCTTTGCCGCTTCGAAGTCGACCTCGTAACGGACCCGCGGGCCGGTCAGGGTGATGGTGGTCGATTGCTCCTCCATTCCGGAAGCGAAGTCGGGCCCGCCGGCCCAACGCATCACCGTATCGTCCGATTTCCGTGCCCAGGCCCCGAGCGATGCCCGCAAACGCTCCAAGCGGAGTGTGTCGACCTGCGTCTTCAGATGTCGCGCTGGATCGACCATGACGATCCTTTCGCGGGCCGGATCGTGAAGAACGAACTCGGCCGGTTCATCCGTCGAGGCCTCCCCCTTGTCGAGCGTCTCGAGGAAGTCCC
>CANGIH010000080.1 GCA_947453875.1 Planctomycetaceae bacterium
ACTTCAACGGCTCATGGCAGACCTGCACCCCCGAGACGGTGGGCAACTTCTCGGCCGTGGGCTACTTCTTCGGCCGGCAGCTCAATCAGACGCTCGGCGTGCCGGTGGGGCTGATCAACAACGCCTGGGGGGGGAGCGCCGCCGAGGCGTGGGTGAAGCGGAGCACGCTCGCCGCCGATGGCCGTTTCAAGCCGCTCCTCGAGCGCTGGGAGCAGGTGGAGGCCGAGTATCCGGCCCAGAAGGCGGCCTATGACAAGGCGATGGTCGACTGGAAGGCGGCGGCCGAGAAGGCCAAGGCGGAGGGGAAGCCTGCTCCGCAGCAGCCTGGCAATCCGGACGGCAACATGTTCGGCAACCACCGCCCCGGCAACATCCATTCCGGCGTCCTCACCCCGTCGATCGGATACGGCATCCGAGGCGCGATCTGGTATCAGGGGGAATCGAACGCAGGCCGCGCCTACCAGTACCGCGCCCTGTTCCCCTTCATGATCAAGTCGTGGCGCGAGGAGTGGGGGGTGGGCGACTTCCCCTTCTATTGGGTCCAGTTGGCCGACTTCAACGCTGAGCAGCCGCAGCCGGGCGAGAGCGCGTGGGCCGAACTGCGTGAAGCGCAGACGATGACGATGAAGGCGCTGCCGAACACCGGCGAGGCGGTGATCATCGACATCGGCGAGGGGAAGGACATCCACCCGAAGAACAAGCAGGATGTCGGCAAGCGGCTCGCCCGCTGGGCCCTCGCCGACACCTACAAGGTGGCTGGCATCCCGGCCCGCAGCCCGCTCTACAAGGGGATGGAGAAGCAGGGAAACAAGATCGTCGTCGCCTTCGATCATGTCGATGGCGGCTGGCGGCCGTTCGATGTCAACGAGCCGGTCGGCTTCACGATCGCCGGCGCCGATCATGCGTTTGTCCATGCCAGGGGGACGATCCTTCCTGATGGCCGGATCGAGGTGTCGGCCGAGGGCGTTGCGGACCCCGTCTCCGTCCGCTACGGCTGGGCCGACAACCCGAAGTGCAACATGTACTCAGGCGCCGGACTGCCGCTGACGCCATTCCGTACCGACGACTTCAAGGGGGTGACGGCCGACGCCAACTGATCGGCCCGATCAAACAAAAACCCCGATGGCTTCCAGGCGGCCCGGTCACCCGAATGGTGGCCGGGCCGCCGTCATTTGCGGGCGATTCCCGTCCCGGCAAGGCCGGCTCTGAGGGTGGCCCTGGAGGGGGGCGTTGCCCGGGAAGGCGGGGCAAACTGGCCTCGCTGGGCTGCCGGGGCGTGGGGTAGTCTGCTGCCGCTACGGGGAAGCGGTGATCAGGGTCGGCTCCGGTGCCCTGCGGCGGAGCGGAGAGCAGGCTGGAGATCAAGCGACCCGCCGCTCTCGATGCGGCGGTCAACACGCCTGAGGAACCTTGGCGTTTTCAGGGGTGTCCGAAGTGGAAAAAGGTCACGGATGACTTTTTCCACTGACAGATAGGGGCCAGCCGACTGTGGGGGAAACCACCGTCTGCCGGCCAGCACACTCCCAGGGAGGGAAACCGTGATGGCAGCATGGAATGCGATCGATGGTGTCCGTTCGGGGCTCCCGTTCGGATTGGTGCTGGTCCTCGCCACCTCCTGCCTCCTGCCGGCCGGCTGCGCCGACCCGGTCCGGACACCGCGGCCTCAGACGCACGCCGCCGCCACACAGACGGCCGAACCGGCCGTGCCGGCCGATCGCGACGGCCCGGAGGAGCTCCACCTCTTCCCGTCCGCTCCCCATCGCCAGCGATCTTCCGCCACCGGCGCCCTCCCGCTGCAGTCTTGGCAAGTCGCCAACGGCAGGCGGCCGCCTGCCCCGGGGGCAACGAGCGGACAGACCGGCCCCAACCCGCTGCCATCGCCGCCGGGTGGGCTGCCCGTCGTCGTCCGCCCGCCACGTTCGTTCCGCGTCTCCGACGTGGAGCGTTTACCGACGGGCACGCCGCGGCTTCTGGAAGCCACACACACACGCCCGCTTGTGGTCGCCGCGACGGCGCCACCGAAGCGTGGCACCACCAGCCACGACCGGATACCGGGCGGCCCCCCGGACGATGGCGACCGCGCCCGACGGGAGATCGCCGCGATGCTCCACGACTATCTGGCTACCTTCAACCGGCATGATGCTGTGGCGCTCGCCGGCCACTGGAGCGATGCCGCGGAGAGCATCGATCTGGCCTCGGGTGAATCGACCCATGGACGCGGCGCGGTCGAGGAGGTGTTCTCGGCGCTGTTCCAAGCCGATGCCGAGGCGACGATCGATCTCGATGTCGAGTCGATCCGTCTGGTCGGAAGGGATGTGGCGGTGGTCGATGTCCTCTCCCACATCACCTTCTCACCCGATGCCGCGCGGAGCGGTGCCCGCAGCCGGCTCTCGGCCGTCGTATCGCGCCACGACGGACCATGGTTGATCGAGAGCGTCCGCGAGTCGCCGCTCGCCCCGGAGGCGCCGAGCGAGCGCCTGCTCGACTCCCTCGATTGGCTCATCGGCGAATGGGAAGACGCTGGCGACGGCGTCACCGCCCACACCCGCTGCTTCTGGAGCACCGGCCGGGCGTTTCTCATCCGTTGCCACACCGTGTCCTACGACCCGGCCGGCGAGGCACCCGCCGCCGCCGTGGCAGGCACGATCCCCGACCTCCTCCCGCCCGGGAGTGGCAGCCGGGAGATCACCGAGATCATCGGCTGGGACTCGCGACGCAGCACGATCCGCTCCTGGGTGTACACGTCCGAGGGGCGGTTCGCGGAAGGCACCTGGACGCGCCGTGGCGATCGCTGGCTGGTGCGGATGGAGGGCTGCGGGGCCGACGACGGGGCCACCTGCATCGCCACCCTCGAGCGGATCGGCACCGACGAACTCGCCCTCCGGTGCACCGGCGACAGTCTCGCCGATGCCCTGCCGCCATCGTGCGATTTCCGCCGCACAGACCGCTGAGTCGGCGCCCTGCCGACAGACGGTGGCCCGTTGTCTCCGGCCGCGGATGGCTTTGCCCGCCGACAGCTAACGAGTGGCGTTCGACTTCGCCCGGGCGACCGGCAGCGGCTGGATGACGTACACCTTCGGATCGTCGATCACCCAGGGGGTGCTCCAGGTCTTGCCGTCGTCCCTCGTGCAGACGTTGAAGAAGAAGGTCTTCAGCGTCTCCGTCCGGTAGTTGTAGGGAAACTGCGACGTGATGAAGTCGTCGGCCGTGAGATCGTCGACCCCGGGGCTGGCGTAGTAGTGAACCTGCCCGTCGGGGGTGAACGAGAGCCCGAGCGTCCACCATCCCATCTGATCGAGTTGCGGCCCGCGGATCTCGCCACCATTGCGACCGCCGCGGATCTTGAGGTAGGCCCCCTCCTCCTTCGACTTCGACTCAGCCGCCGTCTCGTAACAGATGAACATTCCGGGCCAGTATTCCTCGAGGCCGAACCTCCCCTTCTCGGGATGATCCTCCCCGGTGATCACGGCATGCGTATAGCAACCGGCGCGGAAGCCGAAAGTGGGGCCGCTGCGTTTCTCCCACTGATCCATCGGCGGCAGGTAGACGCGGGTGACGACACTCGGCGAGGCACCGACGCGGATCCCCTGACCGAAGTTCCGCTGCATGTTGTAGATCAGATCATCCTGCTCCATCTTGTAGCTCGGACGACCGGGGATGCCCGTGTTGAGCGAGGCGATGAGAAGGCCATACTCGCTCCCCTCAAGCCCCGGCGAGGGAAGTTCGACGCGCTTCACCACATCGGGCGTGCCACGTTTCATCCCCTCGAACCAACGCCCATTGACGGCCCGCCCCACCGGCTCGCGGACCCGCTTGTCCTGCTCTTCCGAGCTCTTGGGATGGCGGTAGTTCCAGCTCCACTTCTCGTCCTCGAAGTCGTCACCGACCGACTCCACGACAGAGCCGGTGCCGGGGACAAACGCCACGTCGGTCGCCACCGGGGGAGGACCGTTGAATGCCTTCGGCAGCGGGCGCTTGAGGAGGCCCCGCAGCCCCTTCTGCGCCGCCGCCGGCTCCGCCGTGCCGAGCAACCCGCCGATCGCCAGCAGCACCACCAGCGTCGTCCGTACCGTGCACCTCATGGTCGCTCCTTCTCGCTCACTGCGGGCGTTCCACCCGGGCGCGAGCCTGCGCGGCCCGACCCCCGTCCGGGCTATCGGCGTCCCGTGATCCGGCAGTCGACCCCGTCTCCTGCGGCAGTCGGCAACGCCCCTGTCTCTCCCCAGGCGCCGCCCCACCGCCACTTCGACGACCGGCGCGGATTGACTGGACCACCCATTTCCGCGCGGCAGGCTCGCGCGCAGAAAACCTGTCTGGGATCCGGCCGATCGATCTCCTACACACCCCCATCCACCTGCGCCAAAGCCCCCTTCCGGACCCACGCAATGCATCCTGAGCATCGCACCAGCGCCCGCCTCCGCGGCCCGCGGAGGGTTGCCGCGGCCTTGCGCCCCCGGGCCCTGAATCTCCTCGCGCTTGGCCTTGTGGCCGCAGGCGATTCCGGGCTTGCCGCCGAGGCCCCCCGCTCGAACCTCCAGTCGGTCGGCGAGGTGGCCGCCGCCGAACGCCGTTCCCCCGCGATCGGCCTGGTGACCTCGCGCGCTCCCGACGTGCTGCGCGAGCAGCTCGGCCTCGAGCGCGGTGCCGGCCTCGTTGTCGAGGCGGTCGCCATCGGCTCGCCCGCCGAACGCGCCGGCCTCAAGCGCAACGACGTGCTTGTCTCACTCGACGAGCAGCTCTTGGTCCTCCCCGAGCAGCTCGCCGCGCTGGTCAGCGCCTCCCGTCCCGATGCGCCGCTCGTGATCGAGGTGCGCCGTGGAGGAAAATCGCTCCAGGCCTCCCTGGCGGCCCTTCCCGCCGCGCCCCTCGTGCCTGCCGTCGCGGCCCCGGTCGTGCCGCCGACGACCCCGACGATGACCGAGGCCACCCCCAGCCCCAGCAAGGCCGAGGCTCCCAAGGCGAGCCAGCCGGCAGCGCTGCCGGCCGCCGAAGAGGCCGTGCCGATAGCGGCGGCAAGCGGCCCCCCACAGCCCGGCCCCGTGGCTGATCCCCCGGCGGCACCGGTCGATTTCGTCCCTCCACCGGGCGCCCGCAGGCTGGGCCCCAATGCCGTCGTCCTCGATGGCCGCGACTACTGGCTCAAGGTCTACCGGGACAGCGAAACCTGCCTCATGGTTCGCGACGCCCGCGGCTGGCTGCTGTTCAACGGGCCGATCGCCACGCCAAAGCAACGCAGCCTGATCCCGCGCCGCGTCCGCGACCGGGTGATCCAACTGGAAACGATGCTCGATGCGGTTGCGGTGCGGAGCGATGCCCCGGCAACTCCGGCCCGGCCTGCCGCCTCAGGCCCGCAGCGTCAGCCGGCTCCAGCCACGCCGAATGTCGCTGCTGCCCCCCCGGCGACGGCACCCGCCACGCCTCCGGCCAGGGAAGTCGCTGCCGACCCGGTGGCGGAGATCGGCGCCCTCGACGTGGCACCGATCGAGATCCGCTGACCTCTCCCCGCCATCAGCCGCCCGGATCCGCGCCGCTCACCAGCCCCCTTCGGCGGTCCGGCTCGACCAGCCACTGCCGGTGGAGTGGCCCCCACTCCCTCCCGAATGCGCCACCGGTCGCCACGGATCGGGGCCGGAGAAGGTGCCGCCGGGGAGTTGGATCACCCACGGCCCCGCGCCTCGCGACATCCGCACGAATGAATCCTCCATCTGCCGTCGCTGGAGCTCCAGCTGGCGAGCCCGGCGCCGACGTTGGGCCTCGCCGGTCGCCTCGGACAGCGCCTCCCGCGCCAGCCGCTGCGAATCGCCCGCTGCGCGGATCGCGTCCTCGTAACGCTGCCGCGTGAGGAGCCCCTTGGCATCCTCAAGCGCCGTGGCGGCAGCGCGGACATCGGCCTTGACCCCCTCCGCATACCAGCTCGCCGCTTCGCGCAACTGACGGTCGGCGACCTCGATCCCCTCGAACCCCTGCCGCGCCAGGCGCTCGTCGTCATCGGCAAGCTGCTCGGCACCGACGGCCGCGGCTTCGGCGGCATCGATCGCCTGGCCCGTCCTCGGCAGATCGGGGCGTTCGACAGCCAGACCGTGCGTGGCGACCTGCACGAGCCGCTCGGCCTCCCGACACTGCTCGTTGGCGCGTACCCGGTCGCTGCGCTGGTGATCAAGACGGCGGGCGAGGGTGCCGACCCGTTGCCCCACCTCCGTACACTTCTGCGGGAGCGACGCCCGCAGGCCGTCGAGCACAGCACACCTGTCGGACACGGCCGCATGGCATGTCTCCACCCATTCCTCCTGCCGCGCCGCTTCTTCGACGAGTGCAAGGGCCCGGAAATACTCCTGCCGCTGTGGCTCGGCCGCGGCCTGCCCTTCGGCGATCATCGCCCGGGCCCGCGACAATCCCTCGTCGGCCTTGGCAAGATTGTCTCCCACCTCCGACCACGACGCAGGCGCGTACCCTGCGGCGAGGTGTTCGAGCGATCGGGCCGTTGCATCGCGACGGCCAGCAAGGGCCTCGAGACGGGCGATGCAGCCGGGGAAGAGTTCCTCGACGCGGGCCTTCGCGGCGATCACATTCTCCAGGAGCGCCGACCCTGCGGAGACGTGCCGTTCAGCCTCCTCGACATGCTTCCGGCATGCCTCGATCTCACCCGCATCAAGCAACTGCGCGGCCGTGGCCAGATGCTGACGGGCCTTCTCGACATCCACGGTCGGATCGGCTCCCGGCTCGGTGAGAAGCCAGCCCTCCGCCCGCTTGGCGCGAACCCGCTGTTCGAGTTCGTCGGCTTGTTCGGCCGATTTCTTCCGCCGGTCATCGTCGGCCTCGAAGGTGTCGAGTCGGGAGATCGAGGTGTCGAGCCGGGCCCGCGCCTCCTCCAGCCGCGACCGGGCGGCCAGTGGGTCGGCCTCGAGTTCAGCGCGTGCCAGTTCGAGACTCCGCGCCACCTCGGCCAGCGGACCACGGAACGACGCCGCCGAACGCCCCCGGCCGGCGAGTGACTCAAGGCGTTTTCCTGTGGCCCCGAGGAGCGTGTCGACGTCACCCGCCATCGACCGTGAGGCTTCATGGGCCCGCTCGAGATCGTCGAGCGGCGCTCGGCATTCGCGGGCGACCTCCTCCAGCGGCGGCCTGGCATCGGCCGCGTCGAGCATGCGGATCGCCTCCTCGGCGCGCGCCGTCCCCATCGGCGTCTCCGCCTTGATCGCCTCGTCCGCCTCCTCCCACACATCCATCAGCGACAACCACCGCTCGCGGTAACGGTGGAGCGCTGACTGCACCCCCTCGTAGCTGCCGCGGGTCTGCCCCTCCATCGGCGTGACGAAGTCGGGATCGGAGTGGGGCAGCATGCGGTGGCGTTCCTGCTCCCCGTCGAGCAGATCGGACAGCGCCACCACCTCGCTTTTGAAGGCTGCCAGTTTCTCGCGGGCCTCGCGGAGACGGCGGGCATGGCGGGCGCGCTGGGCAAGCAGCGTCCCCAGGGCGGTGAGCCCGGCGATCCCCGCCACGGCGATGGGAAGCGTGCGGGTGCGGAACACCCGGTCGGCCTCCTTCCGCGCCAGCTCCCGGTCACGGCGTTCCTTGACCCAGGATTCCGTGGCATCGACCAGCTCCACAAGCCCGGTATCGATGCGGCCGTCTTCGGCACGTGGCCGGAAAGCCTTGCCGATCAGTTCGCGTTCGATGGTGTCGGGGTCGAGGCCGCTGCCCGTCTCCAGGCTCCAAGGAGCGTGCATCGCCAGCCGCTTCTTGTTGATGTCGACATAAATGAGGACGTCTTGCGAAGGATCGAAGGCCGTCTTCGAGGATCCGGCGGGCGCCTCACGGTTCCAGCGGGCCAGGATCGCGTCAAGCACCTCGCGAGCCGACCGATCCCCTTCGGGGCCTTCCCCCACGACAAGCACCCGGTAGTCGCGCCCCGAGCCCTGCTTGGCACGCGCGATGGCGGCACGGAGATCGTCGAACGTATCAGGCACACCGGAGACGAAGACATGCTCTCCGGCGTCGGCAGCGACCTTTTCGACCGGGCTCTGCGCAAGCACCGAGCATGGGGCCAGCCCGACTAGGAAGACCACCATCATGCCGATCGCGGTGAAAAACATCGCCCGTGAGGCGACACACGCGTGCCGGAAGGGACGGAAGCGGGGAAGCAAACGCATCGATTTCTCCACGGGACATGAGAGCGATCCACCGGCCCGACCGGCGGGCTTTGGGTCGAGTGATCCGCCGCTCGACACGGCGCTCGACAACCCTGAAAACCTCGGATGCTCCGGGGATGCCGATCTCGCAAGAGGATGATTTTACGGAGCCCGACGGTGGCCTCAATCGGCTGGTGATTGGACCGTCCGAAAGACGGTTGAAACGACGACGACTTCGTCAGGCCACAGGGCCAGTGGCAGGCCCGTCGCCCCGGCCACGCCTCGCCCCACTGCATGCTCGTGCGCCGCTCCGACGGCGATGATCACGCCGGCGCGGAACAGCCTGGCCTCGGCCGCAAGTTGCTCCTCTTCCGCGGCGGCATGGGCCTGCCCCGC
>CANGIH010000081.1 GCA_947453875.1 Planctomycetaceae bacterium
CCGGCAGGCCGGTGGGGCGACGAACCCGCTTGGATGGCTCGTCGAGGCCGGGGAAGGGCTGGTTGACGACCTCCTCCGCCGTCCGCCGATCGAAGAGCGCATTGGGGATGTAGTCGAGTGGCAGTTGCATCGTATGGGTCGCCCGCTGGGCGAGGACGACCCGGTAGACGCTCGCCTTCGACCGGTGGTAGCGCTTCGCGATCCCCTCGACCGGTTCACCTCGCGACCAGAGCTGAAAGATCCGCTCGCAGGTCTCCGGCCGGAGTTTGCCGTCGGCTGACGGGAAGACCTCCGAGCCGGCATGTTCCTGATCATGGTGCTTGATGGTGTAGCGGATCGTCTCGACGCTCCGATTGAGCCGCTTGGCGATCCGCCGGTGGACATCCGCCGGGCAGGCGCCCGCGGCAGCCAGGCGACGGGCCCAGCCGATGATCTTGTCGTGCTCCTCGGTCGAGAGCTGGCTGAACCGGCTGCCACGCTCGATCCGCAGAGGATTGGCATTCACGAACCGCTCGACGTCACTGGCGAGAAAGCCGACCCGCTTTCGTCCCCCCACGTCGTGACGGCGCGCCACCAGGCCGTGGGCCCGCCAGCGCGAGATCGTCTTGGTGGAGACGTTGAAGCGGGAAGCGAGCTCCTCGATCGAGAGCACTTCCCCGCTATCGCCGGACGTGGCGCCGGGAGCCATGTCGCCCGCACCGGAAAGCAGCGCCATCTCTGCAGATGGCCCGACAATGGTGCGGGGAGTGACGACCGAGCGGGGCTCGAATTCCATCTGCTCTTCCATGAACAGGCGCACGACAGGACCTTGGGAATCAGAACGCATTGCGATCCTCCTTGGCCGGCCATCCATCGCCGGTCGATCGGTTGGTCGGAACGGCACTCGCGGGCGACCCCTGACTTCGCCCGCAGTCGCAATCGTTCCGAGACAGTGTTTCAGACAATCTGACTTTCCGGCAATCAGCCCGAACGCAGATCAGCCAGCAGACCATCGAGCGGTGCGCGTTCAATCGAACCAGCGTCACTGTCTTGATGCCGTCTGCCGCACATGGCTCCCTTCCAGCGCCTTGCATGCTGGTGGTGTGCCGGGGCCATCCTTGCCCCACTCCCGAATCCGGGACGCCGATTTATACGGTCCAGCCGGGAAAAGGTTCTTCGGCCCGGGGCTTGTTCTGCAGTTTTTCTTTGCGACGCCCTCCAGGTGGCCTTCGGGAAGGGGGCGAATGTGGGCGCAAGTGCTTTTTCTGGAGTGGTTTACGGAAAGTTTCCGGGTGTGCTTTTCGGAATCGACTCGGGCCTGCCTGCCAAAGAGTCTGATCGGACTGGGGCATTTGGCCGCCAGGACACCTGGTATCAGGCATCAATGGGGCCGGTGGACGGATCCCGGCTTGGGTGGAATGGGAAAGCGGGAGGATTGGGGTGCCGATACACGGTGGAACCATCAGACCGCTTGACTCCCCCTGCGGTCGCGTGGAATACTCGGAGATTCCCACCGACGCGAAAAAACCGACCTGCCCTGTCCGTGGCAGGTCGGCATTCGGTTGCGGGGAGGTGCTGCTGCACTCCTCGGGGTGGCGTCTGCCCGGCCTTGGTGCCGGTGTCATCGGCCGTGGTGCCGGTGTCATGGATGCCCGCGGAACGTCGGACGTACAGGCCGGGGCCGGAGGCGCGAGCCATCGATAAGAACCATCGCATCAACGAGCAGATTCGGATCTCTCCGATCCGAGTGATCACCGCCGAAGGTGGTCAGCTCGGCATCATCCCCACCGACGAGGCGCTGGCCCGTGCCCGCGAGGCGGGTCTCGATCTGGTGGAGGTGGCTCCGAATGAGAAGCCGCCGGTCTGCCGGATCATGGACTTCGGCAAGTTCAAGTACCAGCAGAAGAAGAAACAGCACAAGACCCACGTCCACCACACAAAGATCAAGGAAATCCGCCTCCGCCCGAAGACCGGCGAGCATGACATCGAGTTCAAGGTGAACCAGGCCAAGGGGTTCCTGCAGCACAAGGACAAGGTGATCGTGTCGGTCGTGTTTCGCGGTCGCGAGCTTGCCCACATCGATGAAGGTCAGCGTGTCATGAGGAACATCCTCGAACAGCTCGATCTGGTCGGCAAGGCAGACTCGCCTCCCCAGCAGATGGGAAAGCGGCTTGTCTGCACGCTGTCGCCCCGTTGAACATGCCGTTTGCTTCTGTCCTTCAGCCGCTTCCCAGTCGCCCTTCCATCCGTTCAATCAGCACCGCAGCCATTGGAGTCAGCCCGTGCCCAAGCAGAAGACCCACAAGGGTGTGAAGAAGCGTTTCCGTCTCACTGCCACAGGCAAAGTGAAGCATCGCCGTGCCGGCACGAGCCACCTTCAGGTGCGTGTCTCGGCGAAGCGGAAGCGCAATCTCCGTGGGACCGGGGTTCTTGCCTCGGTGGACACGCCGAAGATCGTCGCCGCCCTCGGTAAGTACAGCTACTGATCCCCCAGTTGGTGTGGCGGGGGGCTCGGCCGCCCCGCGCTCCCGGTCGGTTCGCCGGAAGGCTTTCCCCCGCGAGTTTCTTTCCTCCCCCTTGAATTTGCGGACTCGGACAGGACGATTGTGGCTGCGGAGTGATTCGCCGCCCCGTCTGGCCGTTTCCGCCCCCCGCATCGACAGTCTGGTGTCGCCGGCGAATTTGGCCGGTGGCCCCAAAGCCCGCCTCCCGTACGAGTATTCCCTGAAAGACCAGTTCCATGCGTACCAAGAGTGTCGTCCCCCGTCTGCGTGCCAAGAAGCGGTTGTTCAAGCGGGTGAAGGGCTCGGTCGGCGGACGTCGCCGGCTGCTGCGGACGGCCAAGGAATCGATCATCCGCGCCGGCGTGTATGCCAGGCGCGATCGGCGCCGCAAGAAGCGTGATTTCCGTCGCCTCTGGATCATTCGCCTCAATGCCGCGGCACGCGAGCGTGGCCTCCGCTACAGCCAGTTCATCGCTGGCCTGGAAAAGATCGGCTGCGAGCTCGACCGCAAGACGCTCTCCGAGATGGCCGTGCTCGACCCGACCGGCTTCGACAGCATCGCCGAGCAGGTGCGTGCCGCCCTCGGCGTCGCGGCACCGGCCGGGGCTGCCTGACGGATCGCTGACCAGTGGCCACTGTGTCGCTTGAATCGTTCCGTGAAGACGTGGTCCGCCTGCGCACCGAGGCGGTTTCTGCGCTCGACTCGGCCACCGACGAGACGCTCCTCGAGCGGGCACGGGTGGATTTTGCCGGGGCGAGGAGCGGCCGCCTCAAGGCGATCCAAAAGCTCCTCGGCGGGCTCGACGCCTCCGATCGCCCCGAGGCTGGGCGGCTTTTCAACGAGGTGAAGGGGGCGATCACGGCGGCGCTCGATGCCGCCCAGGGGAGACTCGCCGGCGCCACGGCGGAGGCCGCTGCGATCGATGTCACGCTCCCCGGCGAGCCCTTCAGGCTCGGGCATGTCCACCCGATCACGCAGACGATCCGGCGTGTGCAGGAGATCATGGCCCGGCTTGGGTTCGAGAGCGTCGACGGCCCCGAGGTCGAAGACCAGTGGCACAACTTCGAGGCGCTGGCGATCGGCGCCGAGCACCCGGCCCGCGATCCGCTCGACAATTTTTATCTGGCCGTTGCCAAAGGGGCTGATCCGCTCCTGTTGCGGTCGCAGACGAGCACCGTGCAGATCCGGGTGATGGAGCGGCGCACGCCTCCGCTGCGGATCGTGTCGCTCGGTCGCGTCTACCGCCCCGACACCGCCGACGCCACCCATTACCCGATGTTCCATCAGGTCGAGGGGTTGCTCGTCGAACCCGGCGCGACGATGGCCGATCTCAAGGGGGTGTTGCGGTTCCTCGCCTCGAGTTTCCTGGGCGGGGATGTCCATGTCCGCTTCCGGCCGTCGTTCTTCCCATTCACCGAGCCGAGTGTCGAGTTTGACATGGAGTGGGGGGGGCGGTGGGTGGAGATGGGAGGCGCGGGGATGGTCGATCCGGCGGGGCTCGCCGCCGTCGGCTACGACCCGGCGGACGTCACCGGCGTCGCCTTCGGGCTCGGCGTGGAGCGGATCGCCGCCCGGCGCTACGGCGTGGCCGACATCCGCGACTTCTACCGCAACGACGTCCGCTTTCTCGAACAGTTTTAGTTCCCGCTCGATGCGGTTGAAGGTTGGTCCGGCACGCAACGGTGCCGGCATCGCGGGGCCGGTCGGCTCCGCGGGGTGCAGGGTGTCCCCGCTGGCGAGTTTCCCATGATCATCTCCACGACCTGGCTTGCCGAGTACGTCCGCTGGGATGCGCCCGTCGACGAACTCGTCCGGCGGCTCCTGATGAGCGGGCTCAACCACGAAGCGACCTGGCAGGTGGGGGCCGACACGGCGATCGACATCGAGGTGACGAGCAATCGCCCCGATTGCCTGGGGCATGTCGGCGTCGCCCGCGAGGTGGCGGTGCTCTTCGACCGGCCGCTTCACATCCCCGCCCCGCGACTTGTTGAAGCGGCTGTGCCGGCCTCGGCGGCGATCGCGGTCGAGATCGTCGATCCTGACGTCTGCCCGCACTACACAGCGCGGGTGATCCGGGGGGTGCGCGTGGGGCCGAGCCCTGCGTGGCTTGCCGACCGGCTGCGGACGATCGGCATCGAGCCGGTCAACAATGTTGTCGACGTCACCAACTACGTGATGATGGAATGCGGGCAGCCGCTCCACGCCTTCGATCTGGCGAAGCTCCGTGGCAGGCGGATCGTCGTGCGGCGGGCTTGCGACGGCGAGACGTTCCGGGCCATCAACCACAAAGAGTATTCCCTCACCGCCGGGATGGCGGTGATCGCCGACGCGGAGGGGCCGGTGGCGCTCGCTGGCGTGATGGGGGGGGCGGAAAGCGAGATCGCGACCGACACCGTCGACGTGCTCCTGGAATCGGCGCAGTTCGCGCCGCTCGTTGTTCGCGCGGCAGCGCGGGGGCTCGTGCTCATGAGTGCCTCCTCCTATCGCTTCGAGCGCGGGCCCGATCCGGCGGCTGTGGAGTGGGCCAGTCGGCGGGCGGCGGCGCTGATCCAGGAATTGGCTGGCGGCGAGGTGCTCGCTGGCGTGGTCGAGGCGGGGACGCTTGCCGGTGGCCGGGCGACGATCGATCTGCGGGCGGCGCGGGTCGAGGAGGTGCTCGGGGTGCCTGTGTCGGCGGGGCGGCAGGCCGAGATCCTCACCGGGCTGGGATTTGTGAAGGAAGCGGCCTGCAGCGAGCGTTGCCGGTGGCAGGCGCCGAGCTGGCGGCGGGATGTGACGCGTGAGATCGATCTTGTCGAGGAGATTGCCCGGATCGAGGGCTACGACAAAGTGCCGGAGGACCGGCCAATCCATGCGAAGCCCGTCGAGCAGTCGGCCCGGGAGAAGACGATTCGCGTGGCCGGTGAGGTGCTCGTGGCGGCGGGGCTGTGTGAGGCGATGACGCGGAGCGTCGTCTCCGAGGCCTTCGAAGCGACGGCAAGCCCGTGGACGGCGCTGCCGCCGCGGCGCGTGTCGCCGGCGCTCGTTCGCGGGGCTGACCGTCTCCGGCGGACGCTGCTCCCGAGTCTCTTGGAAGCCTGTGGCCACAACCGGGCCGTGGGGGCGCCGCACGGAGATCTGTTTGAAGTCGCCCGGGCGTATCTCGATCGCGGTGGGAACGCCGCGGGGGATTCGCCGCTTGAGGAGCCGTTGCTTGTGTCGCTGGTGACCGGTGGGGCCTACGCGAGGGCGAAGGGGCTGGCTGAGGGGGTGATCAGGCGGCTCGGGGGCGTGGTCGTGTTCCGTCGCGGCGCATTGGATCTGTTCACGCCCGGGCGGGCCGCGGAGATCGTTCTCGAAAGGGCTGGAGAGGCCCCGGAACGCGTCGGCGTGGTCGGCGAGGTGAGCGACGAAGTGCTTGCCCGATTTGGCTTGGAGGGGCCGGTGTCAGCGGCGGAGCTGCGGCTCGACCTCCTCGAAATCAGCGGTAGTCAGCCGCGGAAGCTCGTGCCGCCGAGTGAGTTTCCGGCGGTGCAGCGGGATCTGAATCTGGTCGTCGATCAGGGGATGGCGTGGGCGGAACTCGAGCGGGCGATTCGGCAGGCGCCTGGGGCGGCGAGGATGCTTGAGTCGCTTGATCTGGAGCAGGTGTGGGAGGATGCGGAGCGGCTTGGTGCCGGGAAGAAGAGCCTGGTGGTGGCGCTTCGCTTCCGCAGTCAGACCGGGACGATCTCGAGCGACGAATCGAAGCGGCTCATCGACGCGATTGTCGCCTCCTGCGGACAGGCCTGCGGGGCGGTGCTGCGGGGGTGAGGGGCTCCTGACCGGCTTGGGTCTCTTGTACCAGGCGATATGACGGTTCAGGGTTGCGTCTGACCATAGCAAACAGCCGCCCGTGCAATTGGAGCAAAGGCGCTGGCCGTCAATCTGCTGCCTGCAGCGACGACAGGCATCCATCCTTCCCGAAACGGCCTTCAAACACCGGCAAAACAGCGAAATGGCTTGACCAATCCGCTCCCTCAATCCCCTTGTCCCCCCCTTGCGCGGGCGGGGGGATTACCATGACACTTCGCCCCCTGACTCCATTCCCTCAGCCGCGCCGTGCCCTACCTCGACCACAACGCCACCGCGCCGCTCCACCCCGCCGCCCGCACGGCCTGGCTCGAGGTCGCCGACCGCTGTTGGCACAATCCGTCGAGCCTCTACGGCCAGGCCACGGCGGCCCGCGATCTCCTCGCCGACTGCCGCGAACGCCTCGCCGATCTGCTCGGCTGCAGCGACCCGAGCCGGATCCTGTTCACGTCGGGGGCCACCGCCGGCAACAATCTCTTCGCCCGACACTTTGCCAGTTCGGATTCCCCTGACGCCCTCGCGCTCCTCTCCCCCCTCGAGCACCCCGCCGTCGACGCGTCGATCCGCGCTGCCTTCCCCGGCCGCGTCCAAGAAATAGGCGTCGACGCCGAGGGAGTTGTTTCGCCCGAAGAACTGGCCCTGGCACTCGACGGAGTCGGGCGCTATCCCATCGCCGCTGTTTCGGTGATGGCCGCCAGCAATGAGAGCGGAGTCCTCCAGCCATGGCAGGCGCTCGCCAGCCTTTGTCGCGACCGCCACATCCCCTTCCACACCGATGCCAGTCAATGGCTCGGTAAACTCCCCGCCGCCGGGCTCGCCGATTGCGACTGGATCACCGGCAGCGGCCACAAGTTCGGCGGACCACGCGGCGTCGGTTTTCTTCTGGTGCCCGGCGGGCAAAAAATCCATGGCGACATGGGAGGACCGCAGGAAGAAGGGAAGCACGCCGGTACCGAAAACCTCCCCGGCATCGCCGGCATGATGGCGGCACTCGAAGCGAGGGAACGAGATCTCCCGACGATCGCCAAGCAGGGCGCTGCCCACCGCGACGCCGCCATCGCCCTCCTCCGCGAGCGTCTCCCGGCGGGGAAAGTCGTAAGCGGCGGCGCGGCCCGACTCTGGAACACGCTCGCGATCCTCGTTCCCGGGGCCGATTCCCGAAAACTCGTCGCCGCCCTCGACCGGGCCGGCATCGAAGCCTCGACCGGTGCGGCCTGCAGTTCCGGCGCAGCCTCCGCGGCGCGGGTCATCGCCGCAATCGCCCATTCCCTCGGCCTCGCTCCGGGGACACCCGCCGGCATGGTGCGCTTCTCCGCCGGCCCCGAAACAACCGCCGCGGATTGGCAGGCCGCGATTCACGCGTTGGCCGAAGCCGTCAGCGCCCACGCGGGCCCCTCGCGGCCGCCGCGCGTCGATCTGCGCTAAAGGGGCTCATGCCCCCTCCCTTGCAGCGGCAAAGGTTGCGCTTCCTTGCCAACGAGCAGGCGAGGCGGGAATCGGCGAACGCTTGAGGAGTGCGGAGGTCATCGTAAGAACGACGAAAATGTTGCCGGTCCCGCCGACGGATCACCCACAGGCCCGCGACCGAGAGGGCGAGCATCAGCCGACTCAACTTCGCTGTCAGCCGCCGTGACCTGATCGAGGGTTTTCCAGCAACCTCGATGCCCGCTCGAAGGCCGTCACCGTGAACGCGAGCGGATAGATCGCCTCGTCGTACCAGAGCTTCGCGAAGTAGAGCCCGATCGGTGAAGCCGGGAAGATTGTTCCGCCGTCGGTGTGTGCGATCAGCCATTCAAGCCCGCGTCCGACGGCCACGAGCGCCCGCCCGGCAAGATCGCGATCGGTCGCGTGTTCGGCCACTTCGGCCAAGGCTTCCACCGCCACCGCCGTCTCCTCGATCGTCGCCCCGAGCCCCGGTGCACTCGGGATCCCGCCCTCGGCGGCTTGTGCGGCGAGGAGCCACTCAGCGCCACGGCCGTCGAGCGTCGCCCGCACCACCTTCGCCGTCCCGTAGGCGGGATTGGCCTGCTCGGGGTGCGACTGGTTGCCAAACCAGAGCGGCCACCAGTCGCCGTCGGCCCGCTGCGTGGCGGCCAGATACCGTCGCCCCGCCGCGAGCGCCCGGGTTGTCTGCGACGAAACCCCGGCGGCATCGAGCGCCGTCCACGCTGCTGCAGCACGGAGGACATGCGCTGTGATGTCGGGGCA
>CANGIH010000082.1 GCA_947453875.1 Planctomycetaceae bacterium
GCCGATCGCGAGACGGAGCTCCCCATCGACCAGCATGTCGTGCTGGCGATGACCGCACCGCGGCCGCTCTACGTCTCGAGTGCCGCAGACGATCTGTGGGCCGACCCGCGCGGCGAATTCCTCGCGGCGGTGGCAGCGTCACCGGTCTGGAAGGTCTTCGGGAAGGAAGGGCTCGGCACCGACGCCTTCCCCGCCGTCGATTCACCTGTCGGCGCGACGATCGGCTACCACGTCCGCTCCGGCCCCCATGACATCACCGCTGTCGACTGGGGGCATTTCGCCGACTTCGCCACGCGACTTCTGCCGGCCCGGAAGTAGCCGCCAGCGGCACTTCCATCCCTGGCCACGCGACGCCGATCAGCCAGCGTGCTGGGGCCCCGGCCGTGCGGCGGCGGCCATCGTGGCGAGCTCCTCGATCGAGATGCCTGCATCCTGCACGAGGCGGGTGAGGTCGACCGAGGCGTAGATGTCGAGCCGGCGGGTAAGCTGGGTGCGGTGGTATTTGACTGTCCGCTCCGAGAGGCCGTAGAGCTCCGCCATCTCCTTGTTCTGCATCCCCTTGACGATCCCGAGGAGCATCTGCAGTTCGCGGTCGCTGAGCTTGGAGAGCATCAGCCGCGCCTCGGCCTGCCGTGTCCGCCCCGCGCGTTCCCGCAGATCCCGCTCCGTGGCGCGTTCGATCGCCGCGATCAGGTCGGCAACCGCCACCCGTTTGGTGAAGAAATCCTCTGCCCCGGCCCGCATCGCCCGGACGCTCGTGGGGATATCCCCCTTGCCGGTCACGAACACCACCGGAAGGGGGTTGGCCGACATGGCCAGCGCCTCCTGGAGATCGAATCCGTCACTTTTCGGCATCTGCAGGTCGGTGAGCACGCACCCCGGTGCCGTTGGATCGGGGCGCGCCAGAAAATCGGCCACAGAATCGTAGGTGGCCACGGTGTAGCCATGACCGCGGAGCCGACGCTCCATGCTGCGGAGGAATGACTCGTCGTCGTCGATGACATGGACCGTCTTGGACACGGCTTCAGATCTCCTTCCAGGCCGGCAGCCGGAAACCAACCGACAGTCCGCGGCCCGGATCGTTCTTGATAGTGAGCGTACCTTCGTGCTGCTCGACGATCGACTGCACGATCGGCAGCCCCATTCCGAGCCCCTCCTCCTTCGTTGTATGGAACGGCTGCAGGATGGACGCTTGCCGATTTTCCCCGATCCCTCCGCCGTTGTCGATCACCGCCAATTCCACGGCATCACCGTCGCGACGGGCCCGGATCATGATCCCCCCCGGCTCGCGGCGGACTCCCGGCGACATCATGCTGCCGGCGGCGGCAGTCGCCCCATGGGAACGGATCGCGTCGGCGGAATTGGCGATCAGGTTCAACAGCGCCTGCTGGAGGAGGATCTCGTCGCCGGCCACCTGCCGAATCCCCGGATCGCACGCGACGGTGACACCGATCCCGTCGGACGCCAGTCGCGGGCCAGCCAGCGCCAGCACGCCGCGGATGAGCCCGGGCACGTCGACCGGCCCGACGCTGAACCGCCGGTTGCGGACCATCGCCCGGATGCGGTCGAGCACCGCTCCCGCCCGTTGGTCGTCGGCGGCGATGTCAGCGACGATCGCACGGAGTTCACCGGCAACCGCGGAATCGTCGTCGCGGAGCAGGATCTCCGCCGCCTCGAGGTTGTTGAGGATCGCGCCGAGCGGCTGGCCGAGCTCGTGGGCGAGCGACGCAGCCAGTTGGCCGAGCGTGGAGACGCGCCCTGCGTGCGCGATCTGGTCGCGCTGTTCGCTCACGATCCGCTCGGCATGGCGACGGAGTCGCGACTGCGTGACCAGTGCGAGAATGAGCGCGGTCTCGATCGCGAGCATCGCCATGCCGGCGACCAGCTGCGGCCAGTAGCGCTGCCACAGCCCCGCCGGGCGGAAAAGCACCCGGCTTCCGGCCGGGAGCCGCGACGGGGAAATGCCGAAGCGGTTCAGCACCCGCTCGTCGAACAGGAGCACGGAAGGAACCCTGACCGGACTGGGGGTGGGCCCCTCCCGGCCCGCGACCACCAGACGCCCGGTCGCCACCCCCATCGCCCGGAGATCGCCGCACGCGCCACCGACGATCCCTCGGCCGACATGAGCATCGACCACCCCGAAGACAGGGGCCCGCGACTCGCGGGAGAGCGATTCGAGAATCTCCGCCGGCACGTAGGCCCGGCCCGTTTCGTCCTGCCAGTAGCCGAGATAGATCACCGCGGAATCGTCCTGAAGCTGACGCAGCCGCTCCCGCAGCTGCGCCAGCGGAAGATCGACCAGCGGCAGGTAGTCGAGCCGGTGTGCCTCCGCGCCCTGGCGGGCAGCCGCTTCCTGCGCGGCGAGCAGCCGGGGGTGGGGGAAGGTCTGGCCGATGAGGGCGAGCCGCTTGGAGCGGGGAAAGAGTCGGCAGGCGAGGTCGATCGTCTCTTCCAAAGGCATGTCGGAGGTGGCGAACGTGTAGCCAGGGGGCGATTGCTCGAGGGCCTCGGCGTCGCCGGGCCGCTCGAGGGCGACGATCCTCGCCGCGGGAGACAGCCGCGATCGGTTGGCGAGAACGAAGTCGCGGGTCACGGCGCTGGTGGGGATGATGACGTCGAAAGCCCAGTCGCGGTATTTCTCGACAAGCCATCCGGCAGCCTGCTGCGGGTCTTCGCCGCGGCGGCCGAGACGGACCAGGTCGAGGTTCTCGATGAACACCTCGTACCGCACCCCTTTCGCCGCCGCCAAGCCCTCCCGGAGCCCCTCCATCAGATTCACGAACGCCGGTCGGGTCGGCCCTTCCTGGTCGATCACCAGCACCCGCTCGACCGGAGGAATCGCTGCAGCCGACTCCGCTGCCGGCGGATCGCTCGCCATTCCGGCACCGGCGCACACGCCTCCGGCGACGAGCAACCAGATGATCGCGCGGAAGGTCCGATGGTTAGTCGGTATCGATCGCTTCAAAGGGCATCGGCAGGACGCTTGCCCTGCCTCACTCCGAGGTGATGCACCACAGGCTGTCGTGTGTGCGCAGAAAGATCCGGCCGTCGACACAGACCGGCGTCGCCACCGTCATCTCACCGACGGTGCCGCGGCCGAGAATCTCGAACCGACCGGCGTCCGTCCCCGCCGCCGGGCCGGCGAGGATCGCACTCTCCCCGTCTTCGCGCGTGACAAGGATCTTCCCGTCGACGAGCACGGGTGAGGCACTGTACGCGTTGCGGTTTTTCGGCAGCTCCCCATCCCACAGCGTCCTGCCGGTCGCTGCCTCCAGGCAGGCGACCTTCCCCTGATCGGTGCAGACGACCACTTTTCCATCCTGGAAGGCTGGCGTCGGCACGTCGGCCCCCAGATCCTTCCGCGTCCACGCGACGTGGGTCTTCGTCACGTCCCCCTTCCCGCCACGCTTCACCGCCGTGAGCGTGCTGCCACGGGCGTACGGCGCGATCACGAGGTCGCCGGCCACCACCGGCGAGGCGATCGAACGGAAGTATTTCTCCCCCGCCGGATTGAGTCCCCCGACACGCCACAGTTCCTTGCCCGTGGCGGCATCGTGCGCTGTGACATGATCGGCACCGAGGATGAAGAGCACCTCGGCCGGTTCGCCGAACGTCTCCTCCCCCTTGACCACCAGCGGCGTCGAGTAGCTCTGCGCCGCCTCCTCCGGGGCATCGAGGTTGCGGTCCTGCTTCCAGAGGAGCTTGCCGTCGGTGCGACCGAAGGCGGCGACATAACTCGGGCCTGTCTGCATCACCGCCACGACGACCGCGTCGCTGGTGAGCACCGGGCTGGTGCCGAGATCCCACCAGAGCGTGTCCTCGCCGAATCGTTCCTGGAGGTTGTCACGCCAGACGACGGCACCATCCTCGAGGTCGAGCGCGGCAAGTTCCCCACTCTTGAAGTAGACCCAGACATGCTTTCCGTCGGTCACCGGCGAGGGATTGCACCCGGTGGCCTTGGCGTGCTTCCCGGGCTTGTCGGCACCGAGCGGGCGCCGCCAGAGCTCCTTTCCGGCGCGGTCGAAGCAGATCGCCGCATCCTTGCCGTCGATGGCGCAGGTGAGCACCATCCGCTCCCCCCACACCGCAGGCGTGCTCGCGCCGAGACCCGGCAGCGTCACCTTCCAGGCGACATGCTCCTCCGGGCTCCATTCCGTGGCAAAGCCGCTGCCTGCGGCGACGCCATCGAGCGCGGGGCCACGCCAGTTGGGCCAGTTCTCCCCCCGGGCCGGCGGCGCGAGTGTGGCAGAGAGGGCCGCGATGAGCGGAAACACCCGACGGAAAGCGACGGTCATGGGGCGGGAGCTCCTGTGTCAGGTCGGCCCGGCGTCCACCAGGCATCGAGGGTCTTGTGCAGATCGACGACCACGTCGGGATGCTCCGTGGCGACGTCTCCGTTTTCATCGCTGTCGGCTGCGAGGTCAAACAGGCGGGGAGAGCCCGCTTCGAGCCAGCCCCGGCTGTCGGCGTCGATCGCCCCAGTCTCCGCCTCCAACCGCGGGTCGTCCGCGCGGAGCTTCTCGGGCACGATGAGCTTCCACCGCCCGCGCACGACCCACCGCCACAGAAGGCTCGCCGCCGGGTCATCGAGATCGAGCAGCGTGTGGGTGAAGCATTCGCCGAACACCGGCGGCCGAGTGGCCACCGCAGCCGGATCGAGGAGGTCGATACCGGGCAAGCCCGCAGGCGCCCCGATCCCCGTGGCAGCGAGGACCGTCGGCAGGATGTCCACGCTCGACACCGGCTTGTCATTCACCCCCGCCGCGATCCGCCCCGGTTGGCGGAGGATAATCGGCGTCCGCACGCCGCCGTCATAGGGGGAACGCTTCGAGCGCGGGGCGTAGCGGGGGGCCTCCGGATCCTGGATCCAGCCATTGTCGGTGACGAAGACGACGAGCGTGCGCTGGGCGAGCCCTTCGGCGTCGAGGAAATCGAGCAGGTGCCCGACGGTGCGGTCGAAACGTTCGACGTTGGCCCAATAGCGGGCGACATGGGGGGTCGGCGCGACGCGCGCGTAATGAGCGGCCAGTTCGACGGGCGGATCGTGGGGATCATGGGGAAGCATGGGGGCATACCAGACGAGGAACGGTGCCCCGCCCCCGCGGCACTCGCGGATGAAAGTCTCGATCGGCGCGAGCGTCTCACGGCCGATCGCCAGACCGTCGTCGCCATGCCGCTCGCCGCGCGTCATCCCCGCGGTGAAACCCCCGCGGGAATAATCCCCCTGCCACCACTTTCCGGTCTGGAGCGAGCGGTAGCCACCCGAGGCGAGGAGTGTCGGCAGCGTCGGCCACTCGGCGAGGTGCCTGTTCATCGCCTCGCGCCCCTCCTCGAAGCGGCGCTTCCCTGCGGGAGCGCTGCGCGGCAGCGACATCGGCGGATCGTTGCCGACGATGCGGTGCTCGTGCGGGAATCTCCCCGTGATCAGCGAGGCGAGGCTCGGGCAGCAGAGGCTCGACGGCACATACCCATGGCGGAAGAGGAGCCCTTCGCCGGCCAGCCGGTCGAGGTTCGGCGTCCGCAGATGGCGGTGCCCCATGAAGCCGTGATCACGCCAGTGCTGATCATCAGAGACGATCATCAGCACGTTGGTCGTCCCGGCCGGTTCGACAGCCCCCCCCGGGCGGGTGAGCACGAGGCTAGCGAGCAGCACGCAGGCCAGGGACCGGAGAATCCCCTGCCAGGAAAGGATCTGCATGGAACCACCCTTCTTCGATCCGAAGGCATCTCCAGCGAACCCGATCGGAACCGAACCTTCCCGCCTCCAGCACCGTATCTTACTTCCATCCGGTCCCCACACCGGAACCTTGGTGACCGTCGCCAGGAGGGCTATTCTCAAGGCTTCCCTCCCCTGACGGGGTCGTGAAACGCCGCTCGGGCAGACGGCGACGGAGACTAGGCCGATGCACCAGTACAACAGGCTGCGGGAAGGGGTTCGGGCGTGGGCCCGATTGTTCGCTCGCCCGGCCACGCGGCCAGCCCGCACCAACAGACCGCGAAGCACTCGGGCCTTCGGTGCCGAGATGCTCGAGCCACGCCAGGTGATGGCAATCGCCGTGGCGAACGCCCTCCCCGATTTTTGGGCCGCGGCGAACACGACCGCCGCGCCGATCGACACCGCGGCCCAGTTCAGCGTGAGCGGGGTCTCCGTCCACGGAACGGTGGTGAAGATGGCGACGCAGGCCGGCAGCGACGCCTCCGTCCGCAACCTGTTTGTCGAGCTCTATGACCAGGCTGTCCCTGGGCGATCAGCGGCGCCCACGTCGGTCGCCAACTTCCTCTCCTACGTCAACCAGGGGAGCTACACCTCGACGTTCTTCCACAGGGCCACCGATTTCGCCGGTGACCTCGGGCCGGCGAGTTTTCTTCAGGGGGGCGGCTTCACCAATGTCAGTGGCGCACCGATCGGCACCGTCGCCACGGGCCAACCGATCGCTCTCGAGTGGGCCGCCGACCGCCCCAACACCGCCGGCACGATCGCCTACGCGCGCACCAGCGATCCCAACTCCGCCACCAGCGGATTTTTCTTCAATGTCCGATCGAATCCCGGCTTCGACGCCAGCGGCAATCAGTATGCCACCTTCGGCCATGTCGTCGGCGATGGGCAGGCGATCCTCGACGCCTACGCAGCCCTGACACGCGTCAACGGCGGCGGGGCGTTTGGCACCATCCCGATCAGTTCCGTCGATGGTCTTTCCAACGCCAACATCCGCAACCGTCTGGTGATGCTCCTCGCGGCCGATGTCGTCGCGGCACCGGCCACCGCCTTCGGACTCACCGCCATCAGCTCCGATCCGGCGATCGCCTCGGTCTTCGTCGATGCGGCCGGAAAACTGCATCTGGCATCGGGGGCAAAGACCGGTGCCGCCACGATCACCGTCACCGCCACCGATCTCTCCGGGGCGTCGGTTCAGGATGTCTTCACCGTGTCGGTAGGCATCTCCGGGATCGGCGTCGCCGACGGTGCCTCAGGGCTCGCAAGCGGCCAATCGCAGGCCATCTCGCTCGGAACGGCGGCCGTCGGCACGAGTGCCACGTCGAAAACCTTCACCGTCTCCAATCCCGGCTACGCGCCGCTGTCGATCGGCAACGTCACGCTCCCGGCCGGCGTGAAGGTGGTGCAGGCATTGCCGGCGAGCATCCCGGCGGGGGCGTCGGCGCAATTCGTCGTCTCGCTCGACACCGCGGCCTTCAAGGCCGTCAGTGGTTCGATCGCCATCGCCTCGAGTGCCTCGGCCACCCCGTTCTCGATTCCCGTCGCGGGCGTGGTGTTCGGAAAACCGGAACTGCCGACGCGTGTGGTGTCGGCGTGGGGGAATGGCACGAAGATCATCCTGTCGTGGACGGCATCGGTCGATAACGGCAGCCCGGTGACGGCGTCGGCCGTCTACGCGCTCCAGGTCGGCACCACAACGTGGACGAAGGTTGCCGACGTGGCGGGCACGGCGACGAGCACCGAGGTGTTTGGCCTCGACATCACCCAGGCGTTCGCCTTCAAGGTCGCCTCGAAAAATCTCGCCGGCTTCAGCAAGCTCTCGAACGACGGCGTGAAATACCTCATGGCCCCGCGCACCCCGGCAGCGATCGTCGCCGCGGCGGCGGGCACGGGGGCCGCGAACCTCACCTGGCAGCATGCCGTCCAGCCTGAGGACAAGATCACGAAGTCGTTCCGGCCGCTCACCGGCTACGTCGTCTTCTACCGGGAGGTCGGCACGGCCGCCTGGACACGCTCCGCCGACATCCCGGTGGTGACCAGCACCACCGTCACCGGCCTCGTGGCGGGGAAGAGCTACCAGTTCGCCCTCCGCGCTAAGAGCGACTCGGGGGGGAGCCTGATCTCGAAGCCCTCCAACAGCGTGACGGTGTGAGCTGCGCCTGCCGCAAAGCAAAAACCCCGCAGGCGCCATAACGACGCCGGCGGGGTTTTTTTGTGCCCGGGCCGCTGCCGGAATCCATTTCAGCGCAAACGCATCAGCGGCTGCTGCCGCCTGCGGCATCGCCGCCGGGAGCAACCGGCACCGGAGCGGTCAGCGGCGCGATCACCCCCTTCGGCCCGGCCGAGGCTTCGGCTTGCTCGACGCGGCCGCGGAGCGCGACGGGGATCTTCTCCCGATCCTCTTGAGTATCGAGCGGACCGGTGTATTGCTGCGCGCCTGACTTGTCGAGGATCGTCACCGTCCGCTTGCCGTTGGTCTCGCGGAGTTCGACGCGGCCGTCATCGTTGGCGACGATCGACACCGACTGGCTCTGCGACTGGACGTTCGGGTTCACGAGCACGATCCGCTGGTTGCGCTGGATTTGGTTTCGCTGGATCTGGTTTTGGTCGCGCTGGAACTGGTCGGTCTGAGGCTGCAAGGGCGAAGCGTTCGGCGCTGGAGACTGTGGGATGACGGGCGCGTCGCCCCCTTGCGCCCGGGGCACGAATCCGTACACCGGGACGTTGTTGATGCTGCCCCCTTTCAATTCCATCTCTTGGAGGAGCTTGAGC
>CANGIH010000083.1 GCA_947453875.1 Planctomycetaceae bacterium
GCCAAGGGCTCGATCTTCTCCAGTGGCCCGGCGAATTATTTCCGCATCGCCAACAATCCCTCCGATCTCGCCGAATCGACGGCACAGCTCTTCCTCGGCACGCGGCTGCAGTGTGCCAAGTGCCACCACCATCCCTACGAGCGGCTCTCGCAGGCCGACTACTACGGGTTTGCCGCCTTCTTCGCCCGGGTCGCCTCGAAAAACAGCGCCGAGTTCGGCATCTTCGGCGGTGAGACGGTGGTGGTGGTGAATCCGTCGGGGGAGGTGGCTCATCCGAGGAACGGGCAGCTGATGAAGCCGACGCCGCTCGAGGGGGAGCCGATGGAGAACGCCGACGATCGACGGATCGCGCTGGCAGAATGGCTCACCGCCCGTGACAACGCCTGGTTCTCCCGGAACATCGTCAACCGCTACGTGGCCTATCTCCTTGGCCGCGGCCTCGTCGAGCCGATCGACGACATCCGCTCCACAAACCCGCCTTCGAACGCCGAGATGATGGATCTGCTCGTGGCCGAATTCCGCGGCAGCGGGTTCGATGTCCGCCGGCTGATGCGGTTCATCATGACGTCGCGGCTCTATCAGCTCGACTCGCAGCCCGATTCGGCAAACGCCACCGACGAACGCTTCTACAGCCACTACCGGGTGAAGCGTCTCGGTGCCGAGGCGCTCCTCGACAGCATCGACGACGCCACCGGGGTTCGCACCAAACACCCGAATCTCCCCCTCGGGACCCGGGCGATCGAATTGCCGGATGCCTCGGCTGCCAACACGAATCCGTTCCTGGTGACATTCGGAAAGCCGAAGCGGGCGAGTGTCTGCGAATGCGAGAGGACTCCCGACGAAAACCTGGCCCAGGCGCTCCACACCCTCAACGGCGACATCGTCGCCACGAAGGTCGCCGACGGTGCCGGCCGCGTCGCCAAGCTCGTCGCCTCCGCACAGCCGCTGCCTGTGTGCATCGAGGAGCTCTATCTCGCCACGCTTTCCCGCCCGCCGACGGCGGCCGAAGCGGCCGACGCCGCGGAGATCGTCGCCATCTCCCCTTCGCCGACCGAAGGGCTCCAGGACATCCTCTGGGCGTTGATCAACTCCAAGCACTTCATCTTCGTGCGGTGACACGTGGCCATTCGCGTCCTGTCGGCTCTCCTGCTCTGCTGCTGGTGCCTGATCGTCCCGGCGGCCGGTCAGACCAACAACAGCTACCCGATGCTCATGAGCCTCCGCCCCGCGGCGGCGATCGTCGGGGCGACGACGGAGCACGAGCTCTCCGCCCGCTACAACCTCGCCGGAGCATCGGCGGTCGTGATTTCCGGGGGGGGAGTCCGCGCCGAGATCATCCCGCCAGACACGGAAAAGCCGGAGGACCGTGACAGGAACGACGTCTCGGCGTCGAAGACGAGGCTGCGGATCATCTGCGACACCGATGCCGTTCCCGGGATCCGCGACTTCCGTGTCATCACGCCCCACGGCGCGAGCACCGTCGGTCAGCTCATCGTCGCCAGGGAAGCTGTCGTGGTTGAAAACCCCGACAACGACACCGCCGAGAAGGGCCAGGCCGCGACGCTGCCGGCGACGCTCTGCGGCGCGATCGAGAAGGGGGAGGATGTCGATTTCTGGAGGGTGCGGATCGATGCGGCCGGCCCCTGGGTCTTTCACATGGTGTCGCAGCGTCTGCAGAACCGGCTCCATGACATGCAAAGCCGGGTCGATCCACTCCTCACGCTCCGCAGCAGCGGCGGGGCAACGATCGCCAGCAGCGACAACGTGCTTGCCGGCGATCCGCTCCTTGCGGTCGACTCGCTCGATCCGGGCGAGTATCTCCTCGAGGTTCGTGATGTTCGCTATCAGGGAAACGGCGACTGGACCTATTCGGTGGAGGCCTCGTCGCGGCCCTTCGTCCGTGCCGTCCATCCGCTCGCCGTCGCCCCGGGTGCGATCGCGTCACTGACGCTCTTCACTGGCGGGGCGGTGGGAGCGGGGCCTGTGCCGGTGGCGATCGCGGCCGACGCCCCTCGGGGGATGTCCCGCGTGGCCCCCTCCCTTGCAGGTCAGCCGCTCGGCGGCGCCTCGGTGCTCGTGACCGAGGATCCGATCATGCTCGAGCCGCCGGCTCCCGCGCCCCTTCCCGCGGCCGCCGATGGATCGGCTCCGCCGGCCACGGCCGGGCCGCTGCCGGTCAGCCCGCCGGCGGTGCTGTGCGGCCAAGTCGCCACGCCGGGGCAGGCGGACCGCTATTCATTCATGGCGAAGGCCCAGGAAACCTTCTCCTTCGAGGTCTTCTCCCGCCGCCTCGGCTCGAACCTCGACGCCAAGCTGCGGATCCTGAACAGCGACGGCGTGCTCCTCTCGGAGGCCGACGATGCCACCTACGAGCGGGTGCTCTCCTCTGATCCCTTCCTCGATCACTGGACTGCCCCCGCCGATGGCACCTATTCAGTCGAGATTCGCGATCTTCATGGCCGGGGTGGTGAGGGCTATCCCTACGCGCTCCGCGTCGCCCGTTCCGGGCCCTCGTTCGCGATCGAAGCCGACACCGACAAGACGCTCCTCGCGCCGGGGATGGCGGCGCCGATCTACGTCAGGGCCCAGCGGCGGGGTGGATTTGCAGGGGAGATCCTCTTGGCGATCGACGGCCTCCCTCCCGGGGTGACCGCCATCGCAGGACGCATCCTCCCGGGCGGAGTCGACGGCTGCATCTGGCTTTCCGCAGCCCCGGACGCCACCCCCGCCTGGGCGAACGTGACGATCTCCGGCCGGGCCGAGGCCAAGGGGCCCGCAGGAGAGCCGCTCCCGCTCCTCGCGCGCTCGGCGGTCCTCCAGGAGGTCTACATGCCGGGCGGCGGGCGCGGTCACTATCCCGTCGATCTCCATACCGTCTCGATCGCCAAGCCGATGGATGTCCGCGCGATCACGGTCAGCAGCACCGAGGTGATTCTCAAGCCGGGGGAGTCGAAGCGGATCGATATCACCGTCGAGCGGGCCCCCGATTACAAGGGCAACATCACCCTCGACATGATGCTCCAGCACCTCGAGACGCCCTACGGCAATCCTCTTCCCAAGGGGGTGAAGGTCGACGTCGGGAAGAGCAAGACGCTCCTCACCGGCGGTGAATCGACCGGCCACATCACGCTCTCGGCCGCCCCCGATGCCGCGCCTGTCGATCGGCAACTCGTGCCGGTCACGGTTCATGCCACGATCAACTTTGTCATGAAGCACACCTTCGCAAGCGCCCCGGTGTATGTGTCCGTCTCGTCCCCCTGATCAGGCCCCGGGAGACTCCTTGCGTGCCATGGCCGCACCCTTCGATCACCGCTTCCCATCCATCGATGATCTCCGTGCCGGGGCACGCCGGCGGATTCCCGGCTTCGTCTTCGACTTCCTCGATGGTGGCTGCAACGACAACGTCAACCTGCGGCGCAACCGGTCCGACCTCGACGACATCGAGCTGCGCCCCTTGTATCTCCGCGAGCATGGGGCGGCTTCTCTCGAGACCGAGCTCTTCGGAAAGGTGTGGGGGGCGCCATTCGGCGTCTCCCCGGTTGGGCTCCAGGGGCTGATATGGCCGGGAGCGTGCGAGGCCCTCGCCCGTGCCGCGACCGCCAGGCGGCTTCCTTTCATTCTCAGCACCTGCACGACCGCGAGCCTGGAGACGATCGGGACGATCACCGGGGGAGCGTTCTGGTTCCAGCTCTACAACCCCGTCGATCCGGCTGTCCGCGAGGATCTTCTTTCGCGTGCGGAGGGGGCCGGGTGTGACGTGCTCGTCCTCCTGGCCGACGTCCCCACCTTCGGCTATCGCCCCCACGACATCCGCAACCAGTTTTCGGCGCCGCCGCGGCTGACGGCACGAACGATTCTCCAGATGGCCCGTCGGCCCGTCTGGGCGATGACGACGCTCCGTCACGGCCGCCCGACGCTCGCCTCGATCACCCCGTACATGCCGAAGAATATCGACCTCCTCCACCTGGCCGAGTTCATGAATCGGACCTTCACCGGACGCCTTTCGGGCGACGACCTGGCCCGGATCCGCGACCGCTGGAAGGGGAAGCTGGTGCTCAAGGGGGTGGCGACGGTGGAGGATGCCGAGATCGCGGCGGCGCGGGGCCTCGACGGGCTGATCGTCTCCAACCATGGCGGCCGGCAACTCGACGCCGGGCAATCTTCGATCCGTGCACTCGGGCCGATTGTCGATGCGGTCGGCGCACGAATCCCCGTGATGATCGACAGCGGGCTCCGCTCCGGCCCCGACATCGCCCGGGCCGTCGCCAGTGGAGCCCGGTTCACGTTCTTCGGCCGGGCGTTCATGTACGCCGCGGCGGCCCTCGGCGACCGGGGGGGGGATCACGCCGCGGAGATCCTCTCGCGGCAATTGCTCCAGGTGATGGAACAGCTCGGCTGCGAGCATGTCAGCGAGCTCCCGAGGCATCTCGTCCGCTGAAGGGCCTTCGTCAAAGGCCCCCGCAGCCGGTTTGGTCGGGGATGGCCCCTGCCACCGACAGCCGACCACTGCCGGCGTGGCTCACAGCACGATCGGCCGACGGCCGCGCCGGTGGCAGACGGGGGTGAAGGGGGGAATCGGGAGCGGTTCGATCCGCGGGGTGCCTTCCTTCCAGAACCGGCGGAAGTCGCGCCGCTCGCCGCTGCTGTAAAGGTGGCGGAGAAAGGCGAAGTCGCAGCTGGAGTAATCGGCGAGCCAGCCGTCCAGATCCCGGACACCCGCCTCATGGAGCAGCGTCTGGCTGTAGGCGCAGGCCTGCCGTTCGTAGGCCTCGAGCCTGTCGAGCATCGCCGCGTCGGGATTCACCGGGAGCTTCATCCCCAGCCGCCGGTCGTCAACGCTCGTGTTCCACTGGACGGTGTGGCCGAAGAGATGGGCGATGAGAAACAGCCTCGTCTCGGCGTCGTTGTCATGCCCGATGACGATCTCCGCCCCGTCGAGATCCCCCTTCGCGGGAGGCGCGACGACATCGATTCCGACCCTGATCCGGTATCGCTCCCGCGCGAGCGCCACCACCGCCGTGAAGGCCTCCTCGAATCGCGCCGGTGGCGTCATGGTGGAATTCCGTCGGGACATCAGGCGAGGATCCCCCGCACGACGTCCCCCGACACGTCCGTGAGGCGGAAGTCGCGGCCGCTGAACCGATGGGTCAGGCGCGTGTGGTCGAGACCGAGAAGATGGAGGATGGTGGCGTGCAGATCGTTGACGCTCACCCGATTCTCCACCGCCTTGAAACCGAATTCATCGGTGGCTCCGTAGGACACGCCCCCTTTCACGCCTCCTCCCGCGAACCAGACGGTGAAGGCGTGCGGGTTGTGGTCGCGGCCGGGCTCCGCCCCTTTCTGCGCGATCGGCAGACGGCCGAACTCGCCCCCCCACACCACGAGCGTCTCGTCGAGGAGGCCGCGCCGTTCGAGATCCTCGAGCAACGCGGCGATCGGGCGGTCGGTCTCGGCGGCGAACCCCGCATGATTGCCGCGGATATCGGCGTGGCCATCCCAGCTTTTCTGGTTTTCCTCGCCGCCGGAATAGATCTGCACGAACCGCACCCCGCGTTCGACGAGCCTCCGGGCGATGAGGCACTGCCGCGCGAAGTGGCCGCAGGTCGGGTCATCGTGGCCGTAGAGGTCGAGCGTCTCGCGGGTCTCGCTGGCCAGATCGAGCGCTTCCGGGGCCGCCATCTGCATCCGATAGGCCAGTTCGTAGCTCTCGATCCGGCTCTCCAGATCCCCGGCATCGCCATCGTCGTGCAGCTTGTTGAGCCTGGCGGCCAGGTCGAACTGCGCCCGCTGCTCGGCGTCGGTCATGCCGGTGCGGCGGGCAAGATTCGGGATCGCCGTGCCGGCAGTGTCGATGCCGGTGCCCTGAAAAGCCCCCGGCAGGAATCCCGCCGACCAATTCTGCGCGTACCCCTTGGGCATGCCGCGCCCCTTGGTATCGACCATCACGACGAAACCGGGCAGGTTGCGGTTTTCACTGCCGAGGCCGTAGGTCACCCAGCTCCCGGTGCAGGGAAAACCGACCCGGGTAAACCCGGTGTTCACCCGCAACAGCGCCGGGGCATGATTGTTGGAATCGGTCCAGCAGCTCTTCACGAACGCCATCTTGTCGACATGTCGGGCGAGGTGGGGAAAAATCTCCGCGACAGAAGCCCCGCTCTGGCCGTGCCTGGCGAACGAGAACGGACTCTTCATCAGGCCCCCCACCGCCCCGGCAAAGAAGCCGGTGTTGGCATCGAAGCCATCGAGCGGCTCCCCATCCCTCCGGGCCAGCTCAGGCTTGTGGTCGAAGGTGTCGACCTGACTGGGCCCCCCGTTGATGAAGAGCCAGATCACCCGCTTGGCACGGGGAGGGAAGTGGGGGGGCCGCGGGGTGAGCGGATCGTCCTGGCCGTGCTGCCGTGGGGAGGGCTCGTCGGCGAGGAGCCCCGTGAGGCCGAGCAGGCCGAAGCCTCCACCACAGCGGGCAAGCGCCCGCCGCCTCGGCAGCAGGAGCGGCGTGGCTGTCGGCTGGGATGGAGGCAGACGCATGGTCGGACTCACTCGATGTGGAGGGTTTCGTTGAGCCCGAGGAGCACTTGGCACAGATCGGCAAGCGCCGTCGCCCGACCGTCCTCGCGGCCATCGGCCACATACTTGGCCGACTGCGTGTCGAGAAATTCCAGAGCGTCGGCAAGTTCCCCGCCCGTCGGCGGCCTGCCGAGTGCCCGGGCATAGGCGGTGACGATCGAAGTCGTCTGTTCGTCGAGAGGCTCGGCGCCAAATCGGAAAGGCGCGGCGGCGACACGCTCGGCAAAGCGTTCGGCCCAGCTGCGGACGGCTTGGGAATTCATGAGCAGGAGCGCCTGTGGTGCCGTCGTCGTGATCGGGCGCTGCGCCAGTCCGGTCACCCGGTCGGGGGCGTCGAAGGTGCGGAGGAATGGCGAGAGCCGGCTCCGCTTCACGTCGAGATAGATGCTTCGTCGCGGACTCGTGTCATCCCCTCCGGCCCGGCCGCCGAGTGCGGGATCGAGCACGCCGGAAATCGACAGGAGCGTGTCGCGGATCGACTCGGCGTCGAGACGACGACGGGGGTACCTCGAGAGGAGGCGGTTGCGGGGATCGCTCTCCATCCCCCTGGCGTCGCCCGAGCACGCTTGCCGGTAGGTGGCGCTGGTGACGATGAGCCGTTCGATCGGCTTGATCCTCCAGCTCCCACGGACAAGCTCTCCGGCGAGCCATTCGAGGAGCTCGGGATGGGAGGGGCCAGTCGACTGCGCCCCGAAATCACTCGGCGTGTCCACAAGGCCGTTGCCGAAATGATGCTGCCAGAGACGGTTGACCATCACGCGGGCCGCCAAGGCTCCCGCTCCGGCTTCGGTGTCGGTGATCCATCGCGCCAGTGCCGCACGCCGGCCTGCACTCCCTTCCGCCCCCTCCTGCCAGCGGGCATCGCCCTCTGGCGCCCTCGACAACACCTGGAGGAACCCCGCGGTGGCGATCCCGTCCCGCTGCCGGACGTCGCCACGCTTGAGGAAATGGGTCTCTGGATAGGCATGCGGATAGCCCCGGTCGTCGGCGTGGTGGGGAATCGGCTTGAGCCCGTCGCCGGCCACAAGGGCGGTCGTCGTCTCCGGTCGGGGGCGGTCCCGATCCAGCACCGACACATGGGCGTCGGCCGCGAGCCATGCCTGGTCGAAGCGGGCGTGGAGATGATGGAGCTCGGCGTTGTCGCCGGCCGAGCGGTCGGTCTTGGCAAGCAACTCGGTGACCCGCGCACTGTCGGCCCGGTGGCGATCGACAGGGTCGCCGTCAGCTGTCACCGGCAGGGCCGCCAGCCCCGACGCGATCGCCGCCGTCAGTCGTGGCCGCCCGATCGCGTGGCGGACATTCGTGCGGAAATCGAGTTGGACCGTGAGCCGGGTGCCCCCTGGATGACGCACCGGTTCGGCGAAATCGAACACCGCCACATGCGCGGTGCCGACATGCGGGTCGACCGCCCAGGCGCTCGTCGGATCGGCATCGAACGCGGCCGTCACGTCGAGGCCTGGCTGCGAATAATCGGCCCGGGCCCGGTCGATCGGCACGGCGCGGGGCGGCTCCCCCTCCGCTGCGTCGGTCGGAATCGGGGAGGCGGTCACGGCGATGTTTGAAAGGGCGAAGTTGCCATGCTCGACCCGGCCGGGTCCGCCGCGGGGAAGCGACGCATCGGGGAGGGCATCGAGCCGCAGGCCCGCGATCGACTCCATCGGGAAGTCGAGGACGATCGTGTAGGTGTCGTTGTCGGCCGCTCCCCCTCCGGCCAGCAGCGAGCCGTCCTCGACAGGCACGAGGGTGTCCTGCCCGCGGCTCGTCGCCGACACGATCCGGCCGACGCGCCACGGCGCGGGTGTCTGGGCCGGCTCGCCC
>CANGIH010000084.1 GCA_947453875.1 Planctomycetaceae bacterium
CGCCACGTCGGTCGCTCGGCTCGTCACCGGCACGATCCGTCCACCGAGGAACACCCCACTCTCGCCTCGGGCTGCGGCACCGGCAAGGAGGCTGGCGACACGGCCGATCGTCCCCACCTCCACCGTCGCCAGGGTGGCGCCAGCCGAGGCGAGGGTGGCCAGTGCGGCATCCTCGATCTCGTCATCCTCGCTCCCGAACACGAGGCTACCGAGGCAATCGCGAATCAGCGTCTCCGTCGGCGCGATCGCCGCCGAACAGGCGGCCTCGTCGCCACCCCGTGCGGCGATCCGCAGCGTGATCGTCGCCTCATGGACGGTGATCCCGACAAGCGGATCACGCCCCCGACGGACGATATCCGGGAGCATCCCCTCCACCGCGCTTTCGCCCGCGCCGAAGCACTTGATCCGACGGAAGCGAATGGTGCCGGCTCCCGGAAGCATCGCCAGAATGGCCGGCCCGACGGTGGCATGCCACATGGTGTGCATCTCCGCAGGCACCCCGGGCAGCGCGAAGAAGCGGGCGGCACCGGGCCGAACCGGGCCGGCTCCACGCCTGGGCACATCGACATCGATTCCGGGCGCCGTGCCTTCGGGATTGGGAATGATCCGGCTGCCATGCGGAAACATCGCCTGTTGCCGGTTCGACGCCGGCATCGCAGCGCCCCGCCGGGCGAACCGGGCCTCGACATCGGCGAGGGCCTGAGGCGAGAGTTCGAGAGGGACCCCGGCGACCGCTGCCAGCACCTCACGGGTGAGGTCGTCCGCGGTCGGCCCCAACCCGCCGGTGACGACCACGATTTCAGCCCGCCCCGCCGCGATCCGGATGGCGCTGATGCCATCCTCGAGGCTGTCGGTGACGGTGGTGTGGAACGCCACGGGGATGCCGAGCAGCCCCAATTCGCGGGAAATCCATTGGCTGTTGGTGTCGAGACGCTGCCCTGTGGTCAATTCGTCGCCGATCGACACCACCTCCGCCCGCAGGTCCCCCACCATCGGCGCCTCGCTCCCCTTGTTTCCATTTTCCAGGCTTTGGCAGCCGATCACCGGCGCGCCTCTGGTCACTTTCCCCGCTGCGGGAAACAATTGCAACGATGAATATCGGTCTGCTCGGATTTGATGACTCGATCTCTCCCCTCGTCGTGGCTGCCCGCCGCGAGGGGAGTCGAATCGCCGTGGCCGCCGACCTCCCCACTGACGTCTCCCGGGGGATGGCGATTGACGCCACCGACGCGCCAAGGGAGGTTTCCTGGGAGGCGCTCCTCGATCTAGGCACCTGCGACGTCATCTTCGTGGGGGCCGACGGCTGGCATGAAGGGCGGGCCGAGGCGGTCCGAAAACTCGTCCAGGCCGGCAGGCCGCTCGTTCTCTCCCAGCCGCTCGAGTCGTCGATGCTCTACGCATACGAACTCGACATGATCCGCCGCGATTCGGCGGCAACCCTCATCCCCTTCCTTCCCGATCGGCTCCATCCGTTCATCGGCCGGCTCCGCGATTGGATCGGGGAACGGCTCCCCAACGACGGCGTCGAGTCGATCACGTTCGAGCGTCGCCTGGCTGATCGATCGCGTGACAACGTCCTCCGCTGGTTTTGTCGCGATGCCGACCTGATCCGCCTGCTTGCCGGTGCTCCAGGCCGGCTGTCGACCCTCGGCGCCGCCGATCCCTCCACAGCCTGGTCGACACTCGCAGTCGGGCTCACCACTCCCGGCCATCCTCCGGCGCGTTGGCAGGTTGTCCGCGGCGATACTCCCGGGCTCTCGATCACCGCCGTTGCAGCCGATGCCCGCGTCACGATCGAGGTCCCCGGGGTGCTGAGTCTCGAGGCAGGCGGCCGAGCCCCATCCCACAGCCCCGTCGCTCCCCTGTCCTGGACCTGGCATGGCCCCGACGGCACCGCCTCCGTCCCCTTCGATCGTGGTGCCGTGATCCTCGGTGTCGTCCGCGACGCCTTGGCCAGCGGCCCCACCCACACCGATCCAGGCCCGGCCTCGTGGGACGACGCCGCCCGGGGGGTCGAACTCGCCGAGACCGTGCCCCGCAGCCTCGCCAAGGGCCGCGGCATCGATCTTCATCAGGAAGAGTTCACCGAGATCGGCACCTTCAAGGGAACGATGGCGTCGCTCGGATGCGGCATCGTCCTCCTGGCCCTTGCCATGGTGGTGGTGGCGACCGTCCTCGGTGGAATCGCCCGACAGACGGGGTGGGAATGGGGCGAACACCTCGCCGGCATATGGCCGCTGATCGTGCTCGGCGCGATGGGGTTGTTCCTCCTTCTTCAGTTCCTCCCCCTCCTGATCGCCACTCACCCTTCGGAGGCCGAGCCTCCGGTGAGCCCCGGCAAGCCAGGCAAACCCTGACGCCCCGACCCGCACAGCCAGCCCTCGATCCCCCCCAGCCCTCCACTCCCCCGGCAATTCTGCCCGACGACACCACCGCCCGAGGGGGGCCGAGGTGGCAACTGGGAAAGGTGTGCCGGCCCCCTGCCCGGCGGATGAATCGTCTTCATGGGCCGTCCGATCTTCCTTGGGGCCACGGGATCGCCGCACGGATGCGGATGACCCGCCGGCCCCGAAGAGCGGTGCGGACCGGAGAAGCCTCCACCATGCGGTGTCCGTGGGTTGTCCTGCCGATCTTGGCCGTGGTCCTCTCGGCCCCGATGGCCCACCCCGCCGCCGCCGGCGAATCACGCCGCACAGCGATCGTCCAGGCGATCGAGAAGGCTCGCGATTCCGTCGTCAACATCCATGGCCAGAAACTGATCGCCAACCCCGACGAGGAAGCCGGCGGTGAGCTGCGGCGGGTCAATGGCATGGGCACCGGGGTGATCATCGATCCCCGCGGCTATATTGTCACCAACTACCATGTCGTCGAGGGTGTCCGCCGGATCGAGGTGACCCTCGCGTCGGGCAGGACGACGACAGCCTCCCTCCTCTCGCATGACCCCCGCACCGACCTGGCTGTGATCAAGATCCCGGCGGAGGGGAACCTCCCGGTGATTTCCGTGGGGACCTCGGGCGACTTGATGATCGGTGAGACGGTCCTGGCCCTCGGCAATGCCTTCGGCTACGAGCACACTGTCACCCGTGGCATCATCTCGGCACTCCACCGCAGCGTCGAGGTGAGCCGTACGCAGCGCTACGACGATCTCATCCAGACCGACGCCAGCATTAACCCTGGTAATTCCGGCGGTCCGCTGCTGAACATCGACGGCGAGATGGTGGGGATCAACGTCGCCGTGCGGGCAGGCGCCCAGGGGATCGGATTCGCGATCCCGATCGATCGTGCGATGCAGATCGTCACCGAGTTGATCTCCTCGGAGCGAATCGACAAGACTTGGCACGGCATCGTGGGGGCACGTGACACGACCCCTGGCCTGACGGTGGAGACGGTCCACCGGGAGAGTCCGGCGGAGTCGGCCGGAATGCGGGCCGGCGACGTCATCACCCGAATCGCCGACGTCGACGTCAACAGCCAACTCGACGTCGAACGTGCCATGCTCGGCCGAAAACCGGGCGAGAGCGTGCTCGTGAGTGTCAACCGGGCGGGCGAGGAGACGAAGATCCAACTCCCGCTCGCTGCCGCCCGCCCGCAGCCGGTGTCGCAGGACGATCGCTGCTGGCACGAGCTCGGCCTCAAGGTGGAGCCGATGCCGGTGGCCAAGGTGCAGCGACTGCAGTCGCGATACCGCGGTGGGTTGCTCGTCACCTCCGTCCGCGGCGGGGGCCCCGCCAACGAGCAGGGCATCCGCGAAGGGGACATCCTCGTCGGTCTCCACGTGTGGGAGACGATCTCCCCCGACAACATCGTCTATGTCCTCGACAAGGCCCGGGAGGACAACCTCGGCCAGCTCAAGTTCTATGTGTTGCGTGGCCGCGAGACCCTCTTCGGCCATCTGACGAGCGACACGATCCGGCGGTGAGCCGGACTGCGGGTGATCGCCGCGGGATTCAGTCGAACGAATCGCTCCCCGGCGTACAATCCACGGCCACCTCCCCCCGGGAACAGGATCCGTGGAAGCGCATTTCGTCGATTGGCTCCTTGGCCGGATTCCGGCCGATCCGCGACTGGAGGTTCCCCCCGGGGACGACGCGGCGGTGCTTCGCCCCCCCCCATTGAGGCGGACGGTGATCGCGGTCGACATGCTCACCGACGGGGTCGACTTCCTCCTCGCGTCCGACGAAGCCACCCCCGAGCGCATCGGCCACAAGGCACTCGCCGTGAACCTCAGTGACCTGGCGGCGATGGCCGCGCGTCCGGAGGCGGCGGTCGTGGCCGTGGCGCTGCCGCGAGAGCGCGCCGCAGAGATCGGACGGGGCCTGTGGACGGGGATTGAACCGCTCGCGGCCGCCCATGGGGTCACGCTCGCCGGCGGCGACACCAACACCTGGGACGGCCCCCTCGTGATCAGCGTGACGGTGATCGGCAGCGTCCTTCCCGGTGCCGCCTGGCGGCGCGACGGGGCCAGGCCCGGTGATCTGCTCGTCCTCACAGGGCCGTGCGGAGGAAGCCTCCTGGGCCGCCATCTCGATGTCCGTCCACGCTGCCGCGAGGCGATCGAGATCGCGGACCGGTTCACCGTCCACGCGGCGATCGACATCAGCGATGGTCTGTCGCTCGACCTGGCGCGGCTGATGCGGGCGAGCGCCACACGAGGGGAGATCGAACTTCATCGTGTTCCGATCCATGACGACGCCAGACGCCGCGCCGCGATCGATGGCATCCCCGCGCTCGACCATGCGTTGGCCGACGGCGAGGATTTCGAACTCCTCCTCGCAATGCCTGCCGACGACGCCCGGGATCTGGTTGCCGATCCGCCCGCCGGACTGGCACCGGCGATCATCGGCACGGTGACCCAAGGGGCAGGGATCTGCGGACGTGCAGCCGACGGCACACCGCTGCCTCTGGAAGCGAAAGGATGGATGCATGACGGCGACGAATGACTCCGCGTCTCCCGTTGTGCCGGCGCGCGTGGTCGTCGTCATCGACGATGAGGCGGGGCTTCTTCCGTTGGCCCGGGTGATCGTGGCCGCGCTCCCACCACGGTCATTCCTGGCGCTCGACGGTGATCTCGGCGCCGGCAAGACGACGTTCGTCAAGGCGATTGCCACGGTGGCCGGGATCCCCCCTGAAGAGGTCGTCAGCCCGACCTTCGGTCTGGTCCACCTCCATCCGCTGCCGCCACACCACCCGGCAGAGAGGCGCGGGCATGCCGATCTCTACCGCCTCGCCGGGAGTGCCGATCTTTTCGAACTCGGCTGGGACGAGATCGTATCGGCACCCGGTTGGGTGGCGGCGGAGTGGACCGCGCGGATCACCGACGCCCTTCCTGCCGACCGCCTCGATGTGGCGATCGGCATCGTCTCGGAGACGGCACGGGAGATCGCGTTCACGGCCCGTGGCCCGCGTCATCTGCCGGTGATCGCTCCCCTCGCCCGGCTCCCCGGCGCCTCAACGGCCTGATTGAGTGGCCCCCTCGGCAGCGAGTGCCGCAAGCTCCGCCCGGATCGGCCCGGAGAGTGTCTCCTCGAGTGCAGCAAGCGCCCGGGCCACGGGGACGCCATCGAGGAGTCGGTGGTCGGCAAGGAGCGTGACTGTCATCCGCCCCTCGTCGTCGAGGGGCGTGTAGGTCAGGCTCGTGGTCAGGAATGTGGGGTGCATGCGATTGCCACAGCCCTCGCCGGCAAGCGTCGAGAGGCTGAATGTCCCCACCCGCAGCGCCCGCTTCCGCGAGGGGGCGTGGGCATTCCAGCGGAGGATGAAGCGGCGGAGGGGCCCCGGCACCATCGTCAGTTCGATCTGCCGGGCGAACACCTCCGTCACTGGGGCGGTGGCATGGTGGGCGATCGCCCCCTGGAGATCCGGAAGCGGGCGGGCGTCGGGCTCGCGGATCCTGGCCCACCAGATCGCCTCGGGGTCGAATGCGAGATCCGCCTCCGCCGCGCCGCGGCCATCGGTTCGGCGTGATCGGCTCAGCGCCAGCGACGCGACGCTGATCGGGCTGGTCGCGAACCGCGGCCGCCTCCATGGGGTCACGATCCGCCAGGGGACATACCAACTCCGCAGCGCCGGACGGTCTCGGGCGACGATCGCGTAGGCCTTCATGAACACCGCCGCCCAACCGATCCGAGGCACGGCGGCCCGCCGCACCCGATCGAGGTCGCCGAGGCGCATCTCCCGGTCGACTGGAAAAATCGGCACCCGGTGCGAGAGCCGCACGATGTCGGCGACGAGCCTCCGCTGGCCGTCGAGCCGCCTGGTTTCAATCCGCAGCCCTGCTTCGCTCAAGGGTTCCTCCAGCGCTTCATGTGCGAGGTGTCGATGGTCACCCGCCAAGGGAATAGCCGATCGGCGTCCCTCCCGACAAGCCGGCCCGGCGGAGAACTCCGGCGAGACGCTGGTAGACTCGTGTCCTTCCCCCCGGAGCCACTCCATGCGTCTCACCCCCGACACTTCGCTCCTGTGCGTCATCGATGTCCAGGAGCGGTTGCTCGCCGTCATGCCCGACGCGGAGCGGCTGGTGGCCCGCGTCACCCGATTGGCGGAGGCCGCGCGACTGCTCGGCGTGCGGACGACACTCACCGAGCAGTATCCCAAGGGGCTGGGGGCCACCGCGGCAGCGCTGCGACCACTCCTCCCGGCGCCTGAGACGAAAATGTCGTTCAGCTGCGGCGGATGCCCCGGCTTCGACGCCGCCACGAAGGCGGGCTCTGGGATGGGCTCGGTTGTGATCTGCGGTCTCGAGACCCATGTCTGCGTCAGCCAGACCGTACTCGACCTCCTGTCGACGGGGGTCGTGGTGTTCATCGCCGTCGATGCCGTCGCATCCCGTCACCCCATCGATCACGAGGTGGCGCTGCGGCGGCTCGAAGGAGCGGGTGCAATTCCGACGACCACTGAGGCGATCCTCTTCGAGTGGTGCCGCACCGCCGACCATCCGTCGTTTCAATCGGTGAGAAGGCTCGTGCTCTAGCTGCCCGCGGAAAAAGTCTTCCCTGAGCTTTTTCCGCCTTGTCGCCCGCAGGAAACGCCGAGGGTTTCCCGGGTCGACGGCCGCCGCATCCAGCGGCGGGGACCTTATCCACAGCCAGCTCGCCGCGCCCCCCCGCCCCCTGACCGGGGTGAGGATGGGTGTGCCCGCCGACGGTCAGGGCGAAGGTGTCGCCGGTTCGTCGCGGAGATCGACCCTTCCGGCGGCGGCGGTGGATGGTTTCCCGACGAGGGCCTTCAGCCTCGCGATCTTGACCGCGGCGGAGGCTTCGCCCGGTTCCTCGCGCCCCGGCGCCGCACCGAACACGAACACGAAACCGTCGGCCCCGATCAGTTCCCAGACGCGACGCTGGACTTCCCCACCGCTCACCAGCACCGCACGGCATTCGCTCAAGCCGAGCGCGCGCCACTCCGGTTGGATCACATGCGCAAGCGCCGCCCCCTCCTCCACCGCCGGATCGCCCCACACCGCTCCCTCCGGCCCCTGCGGACTCGAGTCGATCCCGGCCAGACGCGGGTATGAGGCGGCCGCCTCGGCGGTGAAATCGGCGCTGGGAAGGACCACGCCCTCGGCATCGACCGCGAGAAGCCCCCCCGCCACGCCGACCATCGCGGCCGGCTCTCGGCACTCGACCTCGATCGTGGCCGCCGCCGGATGCCGGAGGTCGACCCTCACCACGCGCCGGACCCACGGATGCATGTCGAAGGCCCGAGCCAACCGGTTGGGGAGTTCGGGATCGGTCAGCGGCAGTCCATGATCGAGGCTGGCATTGCGGAGGGCCTCGGTACGGATGTCGGCCCTCACCCAGGGGGCCTGCCCGCGGAGTTCGATCGCCTCGGGATGGAGCACGGTGTCATCGCCCGAGCGGACCTGCTCTGCGACCCGCGGCCAGACCAGGGCCCCGAGCGCCATGGAAGCGACGATCACGGCGACCGTCCCAAGGCCCGCCCTCCGCGCATGGAGAATCTTTCCGATCGTCCTCTCTTCGGGGACCGGGTCGGGAGTCCCGGGCCTGCGGCGGGAAGGGGCGTTCATAGTCGCACTTCCTCGAGCCGTGCTCACCAGAGTTCGATCTGAGGGGTCAATTCCACACCCAGCCGATCGCGGACCCGCGCGCGCACCTGCTCGACAAGGAGCCGGACGTCATCGGCCGTGCAGCCTGGGTGGGCGACGACGAAATTGGACTGCGGTCCGTGGACGGCGGCCTCTCCCACTCGAAGTTCGCGGGCGCCCGACTGGGCCACGAGCGATCCGGCGGTCGATCCGTGAGGATCCTTGAACATCATCGCGACACTTCGCACCCCCGCCGGCTGCTCTGAGCGATCCACGATCCACCGTTTCTGCATCC
>CANGIH010000085.1 GCA_947453875.1 Planctomycetaceae bacterium
GCGTTGAAGGCCTATGGAGTGCCCCGGATCGCCGCTATCGACCTCGACGAGGGACGACTGGCCCAAGCCCGCTCGCTCGGCGCCACCGACACATTTCCAGCGGGTGAGGATGCCGGCAGGGCCGCGGCGGCCTGGGGAACCTCCACCCCCGACACCGACGGGGCCGATGTCGTCCTCGAGGCCGTCGGCGCCTCCGCACCGGCCCGGACGGCGATCGAGGCGGCCACGCGCGGAGGGACCGTCGTGTTGGTCGGGAATGTCTCACCCGAGATCGAGATGCCGCTCCAACTCGTCGTCACGAGGCAACTGCGGTTGCAAGGGTCCTGCTCCTCTGCGGGGAGCTACGCGGAAGCGATCCGCTTGGTCGCCGACGGCACGATCGACCTCTCCTGCTTCGTCAGCCGCGTGGCCCCCCTGTCGGAGGGCGTGGAATGGTTCGAACGCCTGCACAATCGCGAACCGGGGCTCGTGAAGGTGGTTCTGCGACCTTGAATCAAACGGGGATTTCGGCCGCCGGGTACCCGGCGTCAGTCTCGCCCTGACCGCCCCCTGATCCCTTTCATCATCCGCGTCGATCCCTGCCGAGACCCTCCACCATGCCCCCCCTCCCCCCCACCGGCCCCGCCCTCTTCGATCTCACTGGAAAAACAGCGATTGTGACGGGGGCCAGCCGAGGCTTGGGGCTGCAGATGGCAGGAGCGCTGGCCAGAGCCGGTGCCGACCTCGTGATCACGGCCCGGAAGGTGGACGACCTGGCCGGATCACGCACCAGCCTCGAGGCTCACGGCCATCGCGTGACGCCGCTTCCCCTCGATCTCCGCAGCGAGTCGAGCATCCGTGAGTGTGCCGCCGCAGCGATCGAGACGGCAGGAGCGATCGACATCCTGCTCAACAACGCCGGCTGCAATATCCGCAAGCCAGCCGTCGAGGTGACCTGGGACGACTGGAACACGATCCTCGACACGAATCTCCGCGGCACCTTCTTCATGGCCCAAGCGATGGCCAGACACATGATCCCGCGGAAACAGGGGCGGATCATCAACATCGGGAGCGTGACGAGTGTCTTTGGCTACGCCGGCCTGACTCCCTATTCGGCCAGCCGTGGCGGCGTCAAGCAGATGACGATGAGCCTCGCCGACGACCTCGGGCCGCATGGGATAACGGTCAACTGCCTGGCGCCGGGATGGTTTCGCACCGCCCAGAACGACGTGATGTACCGCGACGAGGAATGGATCGCATACCTTACCGAACGGATCCCCCTCAAGCGCCCAGGGAAGGCAGATGATCTCGACGGTGCCGTCGTCTTCCTCGCCTCCGCCGCCAGCGCCTACGTCACCGGACAGACGCTGCTGATCGACGGCGGGATCACGACCGGTTCGACGCGGGCGCTGCCGAAGCCCAAGCCAGCCTGATCGCCGCCCCGGCCAGGGGCATGTGTCGAGGGCGTCGCGATCGATGACGATCACCCGTCGAGCCAGCGTCCCACCTTCCCTCCGAAACACGGAGCCGATTGTGGATCGAAATCCCCCGGGCCGCTCCGGCGCGTACCTGCTGCCCTTCCTCTTGATGGGGGCGCTCCTCGCATTCCCCCCAGCCGCCGTCGGCGCCGAGGAACCCGCGGTGAACCTCGCATTGGGGGCCGTTGCCAGCGCCTCCTCCGAGCAGGGAGAGAACCCTGCCTCCGGAGCTATCGACGGCGACTCCGGCACGCGGTGGTGCGCCGAATCCAGCGCCGTCGAGGAGTGGTGGCGGGCCGACTTCACCGATCCTCAGACGCTCTCGGCGATCGAACTGGAGTGGGAGTTTCCGGGGAAGACGTACCGGCACCGCGTCGAGGTTTCGCCCGACGGCGAACGCTGGATTCAGGCCGTTGACGCCGCCGCCGGATTGGTGAGCCCAGTAGCCGCCCCGCTCGACGGGGCCCTGACCGACGGCGTGAAGGCCGTGCGGATCGTTTTCCTTGGAGCTGACGGATGGGGAAGCTTGCGCGAGGTCCGCCTCCTCGCGCCGGCCGGCACCCCGGTCCCCCCTGCTCCCAAGCCGGTTGCCCGTTCCATCGACCACTCGTCGCTGCTCCGCGGCACGCGAATGCCCGCGGGATTCACCGCCACCGTCTTCGCCGGCCCCGACGTGGCAAACTACCCGGTGTTTGTCGCCGCGACCGTCGACGGCACCCTCTACGTATCGAGTGATGGCAACGGATCGCTCGGCCGCGATCCGCACCGCGGGAGGGTCCTCCGTCTCCGTGACACCGATGGCGACGGCACGGCCGACCACGCCATGGCTTTCGTTGCCGATCTCGACAGCCCGCGGGGGCTGGTCGTGGTCGATGACAACCTCATCGTTCTCCACCCCCCGCATGTCTCCGCCTTTCGTGACAGCGACGGGGACGGTGTCGCCGACGACCAGAGAAGGCTCGTCGAGGGGATCGCTTTTGGCTACGCCGATCGCCCCGCCGATCACACCTCCAACGGCCTCTCCCTCGGGATCGACGGCTGGGTCTACGCCGCCATCGGAGACTTCGGATGCATGGATGCTGTGGGGAGCGATGGCCGGCGACTGCAACTGCATGGTGGGGGCGTCGTCCGTTTCCGCCCGGATGGATCGGGGCTCGAATTGTTTGCCCGCGGCACCCGCAACATCCTCGAGGTCGCCGTTGGCCCGCAACTCGACATGGTGGCTCGCGACAACACCAACGACGGCGGAGGATGGGATGTCCGCCTTCATGCCTTCACCGGCCTCGAGGACCACGGCTACCCCCGCCGCTACCTCCATTTCACCAATGAAATCGTGCCGCCACTGGCCGACTACGGTGGGGGATCCGGTTCTGGAGCCTGCTGGATCGACGAGCCCTGGATGCCCCGCGAATGGAACGATGCCCCCTTCACCTGCGACTGGGGGCGGGGCACGGTCACACGCCATCCCCTTTCCTGGATCGAGGATCCTGCCGATGAGTCCGCCGGAAAACTCGTCGCCGGAGAGGAGGCTTTTCTCTCCATCGACCGGGCCACCGACCTTGATGCCGATGCGATCGGCAACCTCTACGCCGCGAGTTGGCGGAACGGCGGTTTCTCCTGGAGTGGCCCCGGCGTCGGATTCATCGCGAGAATTCGCCCCGAAGGGCTTGCCGCAGTCGAACTCCCCGACACCGACCGTCTGGATCCCGCCGCGTTGGTGAACCAGCTCGGCGGCAGGAGCCATCGACTCCGGATCGAAGCCCAACGGGCGCTCCTGCGTCGTGGTCTCGATCAGGCCACGGCCAGCCAACTCGAGGAGCTGGCCCAGGGGCCTCCGCACGCCCCGCTCGACTGCCGTGTCGCCGCGATCTTCACCCTCGCCCTCGGGCGGGGCGCCGCGGCCCTCCCTTTCCTCCGCCTGCTCGCCACCGACGCCATCGTGGCCCCCTGGGTGGTCCGTGCCGTCGGTGATCTCGGCGCTGCCGGGACGATTCCCCCCGCCGCAACACTCGACGCGGTTGGGCAGGCCCTCAAATCCGAACGTGCCCTGACGCGCCGCGAGGCGATCATCGCCCTGGCCCGATCCGCGGCCCCCGGGGCCGCCGCGATGATTCTGCCGCTGGCAGCCGACGCCGATCGACTCGTGGCCCACACGGCGACCGAAGCCGTCGTGCTCTGTGCCTCGCATGACGCCCCAGGTACGGTGGCGGCCTGCACTGCATGGCTCGATGCCCCCTCGGTACCGCCATCCCTCCACCGCGCCGTGGTACGCGTGCTCGGTGAGATCCACGACAGCTCCGCGGTCATTGCCGTACTGGGACGACTCCCCGCGGAGACCGATCCTGACCGCCGCGCCAATCTCGCATGGGTGGCAGCCCGGCTCTTCCGCCGGGAGTCGGCCTGGAAGGGAGAAAGTTGGGGCACACGTCCGGACAACCGTGGCCCATACTTTGCCGCGGAGGAGTGGGCGGAGTCGCCACGGCTGCTCGATGCACTGCTGTCCGAGGTGGAGCATGCGGCGAGGGGATCGGCCGACGACCTCCCCCGGCTGGCGAAAACCCTCGGCCTCCACCGCATCCCCTCCGATCGCCTGCTCGGCCTGCTCATCGCCTCCGCGGGGCGATCTGCCTCTGGCCGAGAAGCTCTCGCAACCTACCTCGATCTCGACGGCGCGACGCCACCAGTGGAGGCCGTGCCTCCGCTCGATTTGCTCGCCACCTCCCAAGGCGTCTCCCCCGGCGACCGGCTCGCGGCCCTCCGTATCCTGGCCCGTATTCCCGAGGGGGGCTCCTTGCCGACGTTCGTCGAGGCAATTGTCGATCTCGATGCCGCTGGCGCGGACACCGGGCCGGCTCGCGAGCTTTCCCGCCGCGTTGCCTCCGCAACCATGTCAATCGACACGTTCAACCGCCTCCCCATCCGATCTCCCGTCGAACGCCGTATCGTCGACGAGCTCCTCCTCGCCACCGCGGCAGCACCTGAGGCCCGCAGTGCCGTCCGGTCCGCCGCGGCAGCGATCCTCGCGCGCGCCTGGAGCGAAGGCCCGAAGCGGCAGGCCGAACTGATTGCCGCCAGCCGGCAGTCGGGATCGAGGGTGCTTGCCAACAGCCTGATCGAGGCCGCCGAGGAGGCGGAAGCACCGCTGGCAGAGGCGGCCCGCGAGGCGATCATGGCCCTCGGCATCGATCCGGCCGCGATGAGGGCCGTGGCGGCCGACACCGGCCCACTCCTCGGGGCGCGTCCTGTCGGCGAAATCCTCGACCTGGTCGATGCGCAGCGTGGCGATCGGGCCACCGGTGCCGCCCTCTTCGCCGCCAAGCGATGCACCGCGTGTCACGCCACCGGCGTCGATGCGACCGGGCTCGGCCCATCGCTGGCCAATGCCGCTGCGATCTACAGCCGGCGAACGCTCGCCGAGAGCATCCTCGACCCGAACCGCTCGATCGCCCAGGGGTTCGCCACCACGCTCATCCACCTCGACGACGGCCGGTCAATGACCGGTTTCGTGACGGCCGAGGGGGCCGACGAGCTGGTCCTCCGTGACGGAGAGGGAAAGGAACACCGCATTCCACAAGCGGCGATCGAGGCTCGGACAAAACTGCCGACGAGCATCATGCCGGCCGGCCTCGTCGCCGACCTCTCTGTGGCCCAGTTCGCGAGCCTCCTCGACTTCATAGAGGCCATCGGCCAGCCCTGAGCAGCCGTGCAGCAGGGGAAAACGCCCGCCCTTCACACGAACGCGTCGGCAGTCTCCGCCGGGGCCGGGCCATACTTGAGCGGGGCCATCGTGAAGCTCGCCCGCCCCTGACTCACGCTCCGCACGGCGGCGGAGTAGCCAAACATGCTCGCCAGCGGTGCCTCCGCCATGAGCACGGTGATGCCACCCCGGATTTCGGTGGCGGTGATGATCGCCCGCCGCTGCTGGAGATCGTTGATGACGTCGCCGAGATGATCCTCCGGCACACTCACCTCGACGCGCATCACCGGCTCGAGGAGCACCGACCCGGCTGCGGCAAGGAGCTTGTCGACGGCGTCGGCGGCGGCGATCCGGATCGCCACCTCCCCCGGAGGCGGATCAGGAATCGGGCTCTCGACCACGACGATCCGCACGCCCCACAGCGGGCAACCCTTGAGCCCACCCCGTTCGGCGCTCTCGCGGACGGCCAGGGTCATCTGGGCGGCGATGTCAGCGAGCGCCTCGTTCTCCGGGAACCATCCCTGCTCGACCGTCACTCCTTCCTGGGCGTCTGTCGGCTCCGCACGGATCGTCACGGTGGCAACGAGCGTCTGGCCGGCCACCTGCCGGTTCGACTGCCCGACAACGGTCGCTGGCCGCTGGATCGTCTCCTTGTAACTGACCCGCGGCTTGTGGACGCGGCACTTGAGATTGAAGTCTCGCTGGAGCCTGTGGCGGATGACCTCGAGATGGAGTTCGCCCATGCCGGAAATCAGCGTCTGGCCGGTCTCCTCGCTCTCCCTCGCCCGGAATGTCGGGTCCTGCCGTTTCATCATCTCGAGGACATCGGCGAGCTTCTTCCGCTCGAGGCTTGTCTCCGGCTCGATCGCCATCGAGATCACCGTCTCGGGGAACTCGATCGACTCGAGGATCACCGGCGCGTCGGCCTCGCACAGCGTGTCACCAGTGATGCTGTTGCGGGGGCCAATGACGCCGACGATGTCGCCTGCCTCGCACTTCTCGATCTGCTCACGGCGATCGGCCTGCACGCGCCACAGCTGCGCGATGTTCTCCTTCTTCTGCCGCAGCGGATTCCAGGCCCGGCTCCCCGCCTTGAGCGTGCCTGAGTAGACGCGGACAAAGTACAGATCGCCATGCTTCTCGGCGAGGATCTTGAAGACGAGCCCGCAGAAGGGTGCTGCGGGATCGGCCTTCCTCTCCACCGTGACAGGGGTCTTTTTCGACGGATCGAGCCCCTCGACGGAGGGCACGTCGAGAGGGCTGGGGAGATACCAGGCAACGGCGTCGAGCACCGGCTGCACGCCGATGCAGTCGAGCGCCGACCCTCCGAGCACGGGGACCACGCGGCGGGCGAGCGTCGCCTCGCGGATCGCCCTGCGAATCACCTCGGGCGGGATCGGCGCCTCGTTCATCGCCAATTCGGCGAGCTCATCCGAGAAGTCGAAGAGGGTGGAGACCAACTGCTCGCGCCACTCCGCGGCGAGGTCGGCGACCTCGTCAGGGATCGGCCCGGCCGTGAAGGCCTCGGCCGGCGAGTCACCCTCAAGAACCTCGTCCCGCGGCGGGTAGGTGAGGAGTTTCATTTCCACCAGATCGACAAGCCCGCGGAAGGGATCCTTCACATGCGGCGGCCCCATCCCCAGCGGCACATGGAGGACGAGCGGCTTGGCGCCCAGACGCTTCTCGATCTGGTTGACGGTGCCGAAAAAATCGGCCCCCTCGCGGTCGAGCTTGTTGATCAGAGCCACGCGAGGGACATGGTATTTGTCTGCTTGACGCCACACCGTCTCGCTCTGGGCCTCGACCCCCTCTCGTGCGGAGAACACGACCACGGCACCGTCGAGCACGCGGAGACTGCGTTCCACCTCGGCGGTGAAGTCGACATGCCCGGGGGTGTCGATGAGATTCACCGTCACGTCGCGCCACCGGAAACTCACCGCCGCCGAGTAGATCGTGATCCCGCGCTCCTGCTCCTCGGGATCGAAGTCGGTGACAGTGGTGCCCCGGTCGACGTCGCCGAGGCGGTGGCTGGTCTTCGTGTAGAAGAGCATCCGCTCGGTGAGCGTGGTCTTGCCGGCGTCGATGTGGGCAACGATGCCGATGTTGCGGATGCTGGCCAGTTGCCGGCTCATGGGTTCACCATTCCTCGTTGACCGGCGGTCACATCTTGCGGACGGTGCCGATCCCGAGCAGGTCGAGCCCCTTCCGCAGGACGCGGCCCGTGAGGTCGCACAGCGCGAGCCGGCTCGAACGTTCCGGTTCGGGGGCCTTCAGGATCGGCAGGGCATCGTAGAAGGCGGAATAGCAGCCGGCGACATCGAACAACCACCCCGTGAGGAGGTTCGGCCGGTAATCAGACTCGACATCCTCGAGAACCTCACCGAAACGGAGGATCTCGAGGGCCAAGGCCCGCTCCTTGGGATCGGCGAGCAGGATCGTCGGGGTCGAGCGACGCAGGGCCTCGCGGTCGATCCCTCCCTTCTCGAGCACGCCTTCCACCCGGGCGACCGCATATTGCATGTAGGCGGCGGTGTTGCCCTTGAGTTCGAGCATCTTGTCGTAGCTGAAGACGTAGTCGGTGGTCCGGTTCTGGCAGAGATCGGCGTATTTGATCGCCCCGATGCCGACCGTCTCGGCAACATGCTGCCGCTCGCTGGCCGCCATCCCTTCGTCGGCTGCAACGACCGCCGCAGCCCGCTCCACCCCCTCGTCGAGGAGCGACTCGAGCCCCACGGTGTCTCCGGCCCTGGTCTTGAAAGGCTTGCCGTCGTCGCCGAGGACCGTCCCGAATGCGACATGCACCAGGTCGACTCCCTCGATTCCCCACCGCCGTGCCGTCTCGAACAGTTGCTCGAAGTGCTGCCCCTGCCTGTGATCGACGACATAGAGGATCCGGCCTGGCTTCCAATGCTCGAGCCGCCAGTGGATCGTCGCCAGATCGGTCGTCGCGTAGAGGAAGGCACCGTCGGCCTTGCGGATGAGGAATGGCGGCTTGTCGTCCCCGTCGAGAAACACCCCCATCGCGCCACGGCTTTCACGGGCGAGTCCCTTGGCCGCCAGATCGTCAACGACCCCGGCGAGGAACGGCTGGAAGAAGCTCTCTCCGAGCGTGTGATCGAATCGGACATCGAGGCGGCGGTAGAGCTTCTCGATGTCGGCCAGACAGGCTGGCATGAA
>CANGIH010000086.1 GCA_947453875.1 Planctomycetaceae bacterium
CGCGACGGCGCAGGAACTGACCGGGACAACCGTTTGGAATGCGGCGGAGTAGAGTTCCACCCCCTTTTTCAGACAGGCCGGAGTGAGCCCTCCCACGACCTTCGGGATGTTGGCTGCGGTGAACTTCGGGTTCCCCGGATCCTCGCGTTCGGGCGAATAGACCACGAAGACCGTCTCCCCGGGCTCAAGACCTCGAGCCCTCACCCGCGGTACGACCTCTTCCTCGGTGGTTCCGGGATAGGTGGTGCTCTCCAGGCTGACGACATGCCCGGCATGGAGATGGGGGCAGACCGAGTCGAGGGTGTTGGTGACGTAGGAAAGATCCGGCTCGAGGTGCTCGTCGAGCGGCGTTGGAACACAGAGGATGATCGAATCTGTTTCCGATACCCGGGAGAAATCGGTGGTTGCATCAACCAGTCCAGATTCCCGCGCGGCCGCTATTTCCTCCCCCGGAATGTGCTTGATGTAGCTCTCACCCTTGAGGATGTGGGCAGGTTTCTTCAGGTCGATGTCGAAACCGATCACCCGCCGGCCTGCCCGGGCAAAGGCGAGCATCAACGGGAGCCCGACATATCCCAACCCGACCACGCCGACGCACCCAGGCTGCGGGGGTCCGGAATGAGCCGTTTTATCGGTTGCCACGCTGAACTCCGTGATCATGACCTGACAAAAATGTGCCGAACGAGTACCGCCGACGAAAAGACCTCCTTCCAGCCGCGCTGACGACAGATGACGTCGTCGCTTGGTTGCGACCGGAGGCATGTTCCCCTGCTCATGCCCTTCCACCGATCGGCTCGGTCGGCAGCGACCGAGGGGCTGGCAGTGCTTGAAGCTGTGGCAGGGGCGCCAATGGCGACAGGGGCGCGCTATTCGGCGCGGAGCGAGCCATCGCGGCCTGACGCATGCGGAGGTTCTGCTTCCAGGCTCCGCCCGCAGGCTCGGTCACGGCCCAGCAGACGAGGACGATGATCAGAAGCCCCGCCCCCCCCCCGGCGAGAAAAACGTAGCTTCGGCGATATTCGATGCCATCGCGGAGGCAAACACCGCGACTGGCACCATGCCCCCCCGCGTGGCACAGATACCAAGCGCTCCCATCCAGAGGAAGACGAGGACGGCGATCGGGATACCCAATTCCTCGATCACCATCAGGGGCATCACCCCCTTCTCCACGGTGGCCATGATGGGAAGACCAAAAATACCGTCGCGAACGACTGCCCCAAACAAGGATGGGTCGGAAGCGATCCCGAATCCGATGCCGTCGACAGGGTGCTTGCCGATGTTGTCCGACATAATCGCGATCAGGCCTCCGCGGGACGCCATGCCGGCCTCGATCAACGACAAGTCCTCACCACCTTTGGCGTTGCCTTTATTGATGAAGTCAGCGGCGAATTTGCCGATCTGATCACCGAAGGGAACGAGCAGGATGCCGAACAGGACGACAGCCGCGACGATGCGGCCAGCAACAATTCTTGGATTCAGCCTCGACGAAGTCATCGCATTGCTCGCGATCTGGTAGGCAAAGGCAGCGACCATGCCAACCACGAAGGCAAGCATGCCGATTCGGGCTTTGGAGTGAAAAACTTCCGCCAGAGCGATCAACAGAACCACGCCCCGCCACCAACTCAGGGGGCGTTGCGTGAGGCATTGACAGGCGAGGAAGGTAGCCACGACCCCCGCCACCATCCCGAATTCTTGAGAATGGGAGAGAACGCCACAGAAGAGGTTGCCCCGTCGCATGTATCCCGCGCTCATGAACGCCATGGGAAGACTGCAGCAGATGACCAAGACCAACCCCCCGAACACCGTCTGGGCGGTGACATGCCTTTCGGCAGGCGACATCCACGCCCACCCACACAGGGCCGTCATAAACGCGACAGAGAACACGACTGCCTTGAGCAGCGAGATGTCGAGCATCGGACTGACGAGGAAGCAGTGAATGATGATGACCACGAGGATCGACAACGTTGTCCAGATGAGGCTGCGGGCCTTGGTGGTTGAGCGGGCGGTGGAACCGCGGGCGAAAACCGAAAGTGCTGCACAGAGGATGACAACATAGCGCAAAATCGCCGCCATAAGCGGAGGGCCGCAGAAGGCGTGGCTGGCCATGTTGAAGAGCCAACAAAGGAACAACGACACGACCGCCTGCCTGCGGCCCGTCAGCGCCCAGATCGCCACCACGACATACGCCGCCGCGGAAGTTGGGGGGGAGGCGATGCGCAGCAGCGTGGCGATGAGAGGAATGGCCACAACACCGATCTGCCCCAAACGGAACCTGCCCGCATCCCACTGCCGGGTCGCCCCAGGGAATGCCATCCCGATGCCAGGCCCCCGAACGGGGCCGGAAACGATGTCCGTGGCAGTGATCATGGAAGGATCCACGGTGTTCAGGACGGGAGCGAGGTGCGGGCGACGATTTCCAGAAACGCCTGGGAGGCGGTTTCCGGCGCAGTCCTGACTGCCTGAGCGTGGGTGCGCTGACGCCGTCGAGCGTCAATCTTACCCCCTGCCACGCAGCCGTGCAGCATTCCAGCAAGCACCGGTACATTCCCGGCAGGGAAGACGAATCCGGCGTCGCTGGTCTGGATGAGCATGGCCGCCCCACACCCTGTCGAGCAGATCACGGGCGTGCCGGCGATCAACGCCTCGTTGACAACGATCCCCCAGCCGTCATGCCGGCTGGGGGCGATGCACCAATCACTGGAGGCAATCTTTTGGCGAAGAAGGGCGTTGGGAAGGGGGGGATGGAACGCCACCCGGTCACCGAGGCCGCAGCGGCGGGCCTGGCGCTCGAGTGCCCCCTTCCGCGGCCCCGATCCGTAAATATCGCAGCGCCATCCGGCCGGAGAGGTACCACCGAGTGCTGCCAGCAGCAGGTCAAATCCCTTGCGGTGGATGAATTGGCCAGCCGCAATGAAACGAACCGGTCCGGTCGAATCCATCTCACCCCGGGGCCAGGGTTCCGAGGGTACCGGGATGTGATAGCCCACCGCATGAATTGTGCCGACGGGAAACCCCACGTCCCTGAAGAAATTCTGCCCCAGGTTCCCCATTCCGAGGACAAATTCCATTCGCTTCCCCCAGCGGCGTGCCAGCCACCGGCCGCGGAGACGTTTGACTCCCCCCGACCATGGCCCCAACTCCGGCGCCTCCGACAGCATCGCCAGACGGGCGGACGAGTCAGCAAGCCGGCGGAATGCCCGCCACACGATGCGATGGGAGAAAAACCCCGAGAAAACGTGGAGCGAGTCGCGGCCGCGGTGGGCTGCGAGTGATTCAAATGCCGCGGGACAGGAGACATCGACCACCCGCACCCGCTCGTGCGGAACGGGCATCCATCCCTGGGCGATCCGTTCCGCCGGGAGATCCCGCTCGGCCGCAAGGACAACCTCGCCCGGAAAGCCAATGGCCACAGCCTCCAGAAAATCACGCTGGTGCGGGCTGACAATCGGCTGCCAGAAGACGATGCGTCGGAGGCCATGCAGACCTTCCAGAAGGGCATCGTCGGCAGCGCGAACCGCAGTCACGTCCCCATCACCTCCGAGAATCTTCCAGATCTTACCAACCGCCCATGCTCCAGCCGATAGAGGATATCGCACCGTTCGACCGTCGACAGCCGGTGGGCGACGATCACGATGGTCTTGGAGCCGTGCAGCGCGTTCACGGCCGCCATCACCTCCGACTCCGTTCCGGCGTCGAGCGCGCTCGTGGCCTCATCCAGAACCAAGACCTGCGGATCGTGATACAACGCGCGGGCTATGCCAATCCGTTGTCGCTGTCCACCCGACAAACGTACTCCCCGCTCCCCGATGATGGTCGCCGCGCCGTCCGGAAGGCTGGCGAGGAATTCGTCGAGTCGAGCGGCTCGGATCGCCCGATCCATCGCCGAGTCATCAATTTCGTCGGCCGGCACTCCGAAGGCGATGTTGGCGCGGAGCGTGTCGTCGCACAGGTAAATGCTCTGTGGCACGTAGCCGATGCGTCTCTGCCACCCACGGATGTTCTGCCGGATATCAAATCCATCGACGATCACCCGCCCGGAGGTCGGTTCGAGGAGACCAAGGAGGATGTCGACGGCAGTACTCTTCCCGGCACCACTTCCGCCAACGATCCCCACCGACTGCCCGCATGGAATCCGAATCGTCACGTCATGGAGGGCCTCAGTGGTTGCGTTGGGAAACCGGAATCTGACCCCCTCCAGCAAGACCTCCCCGACAAATTCCAAAGGCTTCCCAGAATCCTTATTTGATGGGGCCGTGGGGAGGGAAAGCTCCTCGTGAAGCGTGCCGATCAACTCGTTGCCGAACTGGAGACTTTGAAATGCCTGCGAAAGTCGGTTCACTGAGGGAAGGAGACGGAACGCGGCAGCGGCAAACAACCCCAGTGAGGGCAGCAACGTGCCACTCGCCCGCCCTTCCCAGAGCATGACTGAGGTCAGGAGACATATGGCAAGCACGGCAACGAGTTCCAGCCACAGCCTCGGTAGCTGCTGGAATACCGTCTGGCGGGCCGTCATAAGCGCGACGATGTCGCTCTCGCGCCGGTAGTGGTCGATGAAAATCTCCTCACAACCACGGATCTTGATGTCCTTGGCGCCACCCATCCCTTGGTAGAGGTGGCGATTGAGTTGTTTCAAGTGCTCGAACCGGGTGGCTCCCCATTCCTTGAGCTTCCGTCCCGTGAGTCGGCCCAGGAGCAGGGTGGCGGCGCCTATCAGTCCGCCAACGACAAGTGTTCCGATCGGCTCAACGCAAAGCAGTAGGGCGACAATTCCTCCGAGAACGAGTGACTCTGCGATGGCGTTGAGTATCGCGATGATTTGATTCGACAGGGCCTGCACCTCGATGATATTCCGCCCCAGTTCCGAGGAGTTCCGGCAAAGGTGAAATGCCCATGGCTGCCGCAGGTAGATTGCGTACAGCTTCCGCCCCAGACTCGCCTGAAGCGCCGCCACGAATCGTGACTGCCAATACGAAGAGAACAGCAGGAATGCGGTCTTGACCGCATACACCGCGAACAGCGCAACGAGTCCGCCGAGGATGACCTGCTGCTGGGTGGGGTTCCCGAGCCAAGCCATCCAGCCGGCGATAAGCGGCGAAGGTTCCTCCCCGAGCCTGGCCATCAAGGCCAACGCCGGAAGGACCATCCCCACCCCGAGGACCTCGAGCAGCATGCTGAGCACCATCATCGCCATCAGGACAAGAGCGGCTGAACGCTGGCGACTGTTGAGCATGCCCCATATGAGCAACATTGATCTCATGAGCTCCCTCCCGGCAATCCGACGGATGAGCAATTCACCGCCATCGGACTGGGCTGCTGCAGCGCCACTGCCAGGCGGTCGATGCACGCCTCCCAGGTGAAACCGGCGGCGCGACGCCGACCGCGATCGACCCACGCTCCGCGCAGGCCCCTGTCATCCCGCAAGGCCACGACCGCGTCGGCTACCGTCTCTGGGCGTTCGTGGTCGACGTACCAAGCCCCCTCACCAGCCGTCTCCGGCACCGCCGTCAGCCGGCAGGCGAGCACCGGAAGCGCCGCGGCCATCGCCTCCAGGGCGACCATGCCGAAAGACTCGACGTTGGGGAGATAGAGGAGGGAAAGGTATCCGGGCATCATCGAAGCAAGTTCCTCGGGCGAACGGAACCCGAGCCTCCGGATATTGGGGCGACGCTCGCAGGCGGTCACGGCCCGGTCGTCATCCATGGTGCCCACCACGTCGATCGTCACGGCGGGAAGGCGTGCCGCGAGGGCATCCGCCGCCGCGAGGATCGAATCGATGCCATCCCAGGCGTTGAGGCCCCCGACGACGAGCAACTTGTCTCGATCGTACCAAGAGCCTGCATCACCAGCCATCGCCGCGGCGCCGGCAGCAAAGAATGGCTTGTCGACGCCGTTGCCGATGACCACCGACCGATCCTTCGAAAGGCCAAAGCGATCGACGAGAAACCGCTCCAGGTACCGCGATACCGGCAGAATGAGGTCGGCGTGGGCACAGACACGACGGAAAAAATGCCCCATCCGCAATCGCTCCCACCCGGCCCAGAGGGAGTCGTGGTCTGGACAGTTGGGCTCGAACCATGTGCTGCCGTGAATGGTCACCGCCGTCCGGGCATGGCGGGTGGGCGCCCAGAGTTCCTGGGGCGACCAGACCCAGTCGACGCCGGGGCAGTAGCGATCGATGGGAGGGAATGAAGCAACCGACCAGACCAATCGGCCCCACCTGTTGGAGAGGGGAATCGGTTGGACGGGCAGCCCATGAAGACTGCTCGTGTCGGGCAGACGGCCCGCGGCCAACTGCGACCGGGGCGCGATCACCGACACCTCGAATCCTGGGCACGTGGCGAGACCATGCACCATTCGCGCGATGTGCTTGTCGACCCCGGTGGGCCGGCGGGTCGTGTAGCGGACGTCGACATGGGCGGCGACGCGGATGGGCGGCATCGAGATCGGCCAGAGCGGGGGAGGGGAAGGGGATGTGACGCACGCCAGGAGATGGCCGGCAAGGCACCGCCGCGCCGAGATGGGCCTCACTCGATGAGGCGACCGATCCTCCCCGGCACTCCATAGATGATCGAGTCGGCGGGGGCATCGGCCAGGGCGGCGGAATTGGCGCTTACCTTGCAACGATCGCCCAGCCGCCGGCCTGGGCCGACCGCGGCGTGCAGCCCGAGAAAGGTGTCCGCACCGATATGGGCATCGCCTGCCAGCGTGGCGTAGGGGGAGAAGACGGCATACTCGCCCGCAGAGGCGTCATGGGCCAACGACGCGTGGTAGTTCACCAGCACGCAGGCGCCGGTCACCGCAGCGTCGCTGACGATGCCGTACGGACAGACAATCGAACCGGCGCCGAGCACCGCGCTCGGGGCAATGATCGCCGTGGGGTGGACGAGCGTGACGAATCTTCCTCCGCGGGCAAGCAGCGTCTCCGCCACGCGGCGGCGGACCCGCGGGATCCCGATCGCAAGGAGCAGCCCATCCTCCGGCATGGGGACAAAACTGGCAGGGTCACCCAGGACCGGTGCATACCCCCCTTTGCTCGGATCGGCATCGAGAAACCCGACCAACTCCGGGCCAGCCGCCCCCCATGCGTCGCGAGCCCAGTTCCACACCTCCCGACCAAACCCTCCGGCCCCAACGATCAGCAAGCGGCGGTACGACGATGGAAGGCCGGACGGTGATGCAGACAAGGAACCGGGCACTCCTCTGCTCCCCCGAGAGCGGCCCCGTCAAGGAGCGGATATCGGCTAGGCATGAACCTGAAGGGAGACGCCAGCCAGAAGGCGTCCTGCCGGAAGTCTAACCGATTCCTCCTCCACATCCTCACGCGGCTCCGCCGCCATCGACGGTGACGGTTTGCCCGGTGATGAAGTCGGCCCCCGGCCCGGTGAGGAAATCGATCGCTCCAACGACATCCTCGACGGTTCCCAACCGTCCCAACGGGGTGCGGCGGACGATCCTGCCTCGATCGGCGTCCGAGAGAGACGCCGACAACTCGGTGGCGAGGAACCCGGGAGCCACAGCGTTGACGCGGATGCCGCGGGCACCGACCTCCCTGGCAAGACTGCGGGCGAAGCCCTCGAGCCCCGCCTTCGTGGCCGCGTAGGCAGCGAGCCCCGGGCTTCCCCTCCCGGCGACGACACTCGACACCACCACCACCGAGCCGTTTCTCCCCGGGGTGCGCGGTTGGGCGAGAAACTGCCTGACGCACTCCCGTACCAGCACGATCGCACCGCGGAGATTCACCGCTAGCATGGAGTCGATGGCGTCATCGGACATCGTCGCCAAGACCCCCTCTGTCGCCACGGCGGCATTGGCGACACAGTGATCGACACGGCCGAAGAGTGCCACCGTGTCATTCACGAAGCGACACAGCATGACGGAATCGGCGGCATCGATGCGGGCATGATGCAACCTCCCCGGATGCCGATCCGCAAGCGCCACAAGTGAGTCCGATCCACCTCGGGAGAACGTCGCCACGCGATCCCCACGGTCGAGCATCCGCGACACCACGGCCAGCCCGAGCCCGCGTGATCCGCCAGAGACGATCGTCGTGGGGGGGGAGGCGGCAGAGGGGCTCATCGACATGTCCGCCCCTCGATTGGTGGTATTGGCGGTGGCGTCGGTCGTGGACACATCACTTGCCCACTGGACGGCGCGAGACCTTGCCCGAAGGGTTGGTGTAGAGCTTGCGGGCGAAGTCGAGCACCCGCGGCACGCTGTGGGCCTCGAGCGCGACCCGGCAGGCAGCCAGGGCCGCGGCACGGATCGATTCCGGGGAGACCCCTTCGGGAAGCGGGTCAGCCGCCACGATCTGGGCCGCCACGA
>CANGIH010000087.1 GCA_947453875.1 Planctomycetaceae bacterium
TCACCGAATTCGCGACGACCGACTTCAACCCCAACTTTCCCCCACGCACCGGCCTCGCGACGGCCGGTGGCGTGACGTTGCCGGCCGCCGATGACGGCTTTGAAAAGCGAAGCTGGTTCAGCGTCACCGGGATCGTCTCCCACGACGAGCCGGGGGTACCGGCCGACGATCTTGCACTGTTCGAAGCGCTCTTCGACCGGGCCGCGCCGACGACCGAGGGCGCGGTCTGGGACGCGATTGCCGACTGGCTCCGCCAGACGGTCGACCGATTCGCCCACGGAAAGGCCACCGCCGGTGATGTCCGCATCCTCGACTGGATGCTGGCGCGGAAGCTCCTCCCGAACGACGCCGCGACATTGCCCGACATCGGGGCGCTCGTGACACGCTACCGCGAGGTGGAATCGACGATCCGTCCGCCACGAACGGTCAACGGCATGGACGAGCGTGGCATGGCCCCGATCGACTACCGGCTCAACATCCGCGGCAACGTCGATGCCGAAGGGCCGGCCGTGCCGCACGGGTTTCTGGAGGTTTTTTCGGCGAGCCACGGAGTCGGGCCGACCCCAGGGAGCGGCCGGCTCGAGTTGGCAATGGCGCTTGCCAGTGAACGCAATCCGCAGACGGCGAGGGTCTACGTCAACCGGGTCTGGCAGTGGGTATTCGGCACCGGACTTGTCTCCACGTCGAGCGATTTCGGCCGGCTCGGCGGCCGTCCCTCGCATCCAGAGCTCCTCGACTGGCTGGCGCTCGATTTTCTCCGCGATGGCTGGTCGACGAAGCGGCTCGTCCGCCGTCTCGTCCTCACCGAGACGTTCCGCCAGGGCTCTCACGCTTCGCCGGCGGCACTCATCGCCGATCCTGACAACCGCCTCCTCCACCACCACCCCACCCGCCGGCTCGACGCCGAGGGGATCCGCGACAGCATCCTTGCCATCTCGGGCCGGCTCGATCCGCGGCTCGGGGGGCGTCCGATCCGGCCGCAGCGTTTTCTGGAGGATCCCGCCAAGCGGCTCTTCTCCGGCCCGCTCGACGGGGAAGGGCGTCGCTCGATCTACCTCGAGATGTCGATCATGGCGCCTCCCCCATTCCTGGTCGGCTTCAATCTCCCGGCGCCGAAGATTCCCACCGGGAAGCGCGACGTCACGAGCGTGCCGGCGCAGGCGCTGATTCTCATGAACGATCCTTTCGTCCTGGCGATGGCCGACCATTGGGCCGGCAGGCTCCTCGCCGACGGCCGCAGCCAACCGGCCGAGCGGACGGCGGCGATGTTCCGGGAGGCGCTCGGCCGCGAGCCCGATTCGGAAGAGCTTTTCCTGTGGGTCGGGGCGGCACGCGAGTTTGCCCCGCCGAACGTGTCACCAGAGACGCTGATGGCCGACCGTGCGGCCTGGAAGGGGGTGGCCCATGCCTTGTTCAACACCAAAGAGTTCATTCATCACCGCTGAGCGTCGTTCGCCGGAGATCGCCCGATGACCTCTTCCCACGCGCTCACCTCCGGCATCTGCCCCGGCAGGGTTCCTGCCGCCCCGTCGCGGCGCGGCTTCCTCGCCGAGTCTTCGGCAGGGTTTGGGTTGCTCGCGCTTTCCGGTCTCCTCGGGCCACAGGCCGCCGGGGCCATGTCCGGTACCGGTCGGCCACGGGCCCGCAACGTCATCTTCTGCTTCATGGACGGCGGCCCGAGCCATGTCGACACGTTCGATCCCAAGCCGATGCTCAAAGCCCACGAGGGGACGAAGATCGGCGACACGAACGTCTCGAAGCGTTCTCAATCCGATGCCAACCGGGTCTGGTTCGGCAGCCCGTGGGAGTTTCGCAGGCGAGGGGAGAGCGGCCTGTGGGTCAGCGACCTCTTCCCGCGGATCGCGGAGGTGGCTGACGAACTGTGCGTCGTCCGTTCGATGGTCGGCGAACTGCCGCTCCACGGCCAGCAGAATCTCCTCCTCCACACCGGTCGGATCATCGGGCAGGCCCCGAGCTTCGGCGCCTGGGTTTCCTACGGCCTCGGCACGGAAAACGACAATCTCCCCGGCTATGTCGTTCTCAACAACGACTGGGTTCCCAACGGGGGCCTTGAGAATTTCGGCAGCGCCTATCTCCCCGCATCACATCAGGCGACGATGCTTCGGGCGGCCGGCACGCCGGTCGACAACATCGTCGCCGCCGATCCCGATTCGATCCAGCGTCGCAAGCTCGCGATCCTCAAGTCGCAGGATCGGCGTTTCGCCGCGACCGCCTCCGACAGCACCGCGATCGAGGCGCTGATCGCCAACTATGAGACGGCCTTCCGGATGCAGGCCACCGTGCCCGACGTCATCGACATCAGTCGCGAGCCGGAGCATGTCCGGCGGCTCTACGGCCTCGACTCCGCCGACGAGCACCAGCGGCTCTACGCCTCGCAGGCCCTCCGGGCACGGCGGCTGATCGAGCAGGGGGTGCGGTTCGTCGAGATCACCTGCCCGAGTTTCGACGGCAACAACTCCCCCTGGGATCAGCACGGCCAGATCGTCCAGAACCATGCCAAGAACGCCCTCGTGACGGAGCAGTCGGTGGCGGCCCTGATCGTCGACCTCAAGGCCCGCGGGCTGCTCGACGAGACGATCGTCATCTGGGCGGGTGAGATGGGGCGCACGCCCCACACCCCGGCGGTGAACCCCGGGTGCGGCCGCGACCACCATGTCGACGGCTATTCGATCTTCATCGCCGGCGGCGGCTTCCGTGGGGGGATCGCCTACGGCGAGACCGATGATTTCGGCAATTCCGTCGTCGCCGATGCCGTCGACATCCACGACATCCACGCCACGATCCTCCACCAGCTCGGCGTCGATCACGAGCGGCTCACCTTCCGCCACGGCGGTCGCGACCACCGGCTCACCGACGTCCATGGCCGGGTGATCCGCCGGCTTCTCGCCTGACGGTACCTGAAGGCATGCGCGGGGAATGGCAGCCGACGGCCCCCGGATCGTCAGGATCGCCTCGAGGGTGCGACGGGCCGAGTTCGATCAGCCCTCGACAGACGCTCCCTCAGGAGCCCCGGTCCGCCGACGCCATCTCCGCAAGCCCTCGGCCCCGGCGACAAGGGCCCCGCCCATCGCCTCAGAGGCGGCCCGTTTCCTCTGCTCGAGGAGGCCAAGGGCGCCGACGAGCAACGCCGCGGCACTCCCCAGACCGGAGGGATCGATCTCGGGCACGGGGGCATCGATCTCCCCAGCGCCGATCGGGGTGCCGTTATCCTGATAGGCCCAGGCGTCGAATGTCACCGTCATGGCCGATTGATCGCCGAGCGTCTCCGTGGCGGAGACCAGATGAACCCAGCCGTAGTTCAGCATATTGACGCTGGCTTCGGTGTTCATGAACTTGAACAGCAGATATTTGTCGTTGAAGGGCCCGGGGCCGACACCCTTGAACACGGACGTGTAGACCGGATGCCCTTCGCTGGTGACAGGGTCGCCCCCGCCGGTCGTCACCGTCTGCTTGAATTTCGCGCTGCGAATGATGTTGGCACTCGCGTCCGCTGAGGTGCGAGCGGCATTGATCCAGGTCACACGGTTGGCAGTACGAAACGCCACTCCCTGCCCTGGATAAGTCACGGCTGACCGTCCACTCGCCTGAATCCCGATTTGATCGGTCGCGATCCCGTTGTCGAACAGGGCTCGGATGAAATTCGACTTCGAGGCATTCGTCGCCGCCTCGAAGACGAGACGTTTGACCTGTGAAGCCCCCAGCGACGTCGCGCCGGGGAGATCGATGCTGGCGCTGGCGAGGATGGGTGTCGCCGTATCAGCCGTGTTGAAGCCGACGACCGTGTTCCCAACGGAGAAGGCGTGGATCGAGGCGTTGGCTTCGCCCCCTGGATGGAGCGCGACGGCGCCGGCCGCCAACGAGAGAATGGACGTCAGCGTCCTGCTGTCACTGGGGGCAATCCGTGCATCGCGAGCGTCGCGGACCATGCGCAATCCTCTGGAAGACACCAACTGCCTCAATCACCCATCTCCATGGTGTAATTCAAGCGGTCGCCTCGGGCAACTTGCCGGTACAACCCTTACAGACTTCCTTTGGCAGGCCACGTCGCAGGAAGCTCGCTCCGGGGCTCCAAGCCCCGCTGCCCCCCTCTCCCAAGGGGATCTCCTGACGCCGCCACCGCGGGCATTACCGCCTGAGCCCCTCCCGGCACGTGCCCAGTCTGGACAGTCCCGGCAGCCACTGGGACAATCCGCCAGCCCCATGGCAAGCCCCATCCCCGGCCAACCGGCTCCCGGGGGCCGACTGGAACAGGGTTTGCGGCGCACCGAGGTACGGCCCATGGACCCAGCCGAATCCCCTCTGAGGGATGCCAGAGCCGCCAAGCCGGACGCGGACGATCCGTCCCGTACCGACGATCCCGAAGCCACGGGGACGCTCCCCGCGCCGCTCCTTCTGCCTCCTGACGCATCCGACTCGTCTGACCAGACGCTCGCGCTCCCCCCATCGATCCCTCGCCCGCCGGAGCGCGACGTTCCCACGGTCAACGACGATCCCGACGCGACTTGCGCCCTCCCGGCACCGGTCGTCGATGACGGGGCGACTCTGCCCCCCCCGACAGGAGCTCGGTCGCAGCCGCCGTCAGCCGCTACGGCGGCGTTCCCTGCCACGCCCTCCGGGCCGTCGCTCGTCGTCCGCGACACCGCTACGGGCAGCCCTTCCCAGGCGGCTGCCACGGCGAGTGCCCCGGGCCAGATCCACATCGACGGCTACGTGATCGAGGGGGAGTTGGGCAGGGGTGGCATGGGAGTGGTCTACAAGGCCCTCCAGCCGAAGCTGCGGCGGACGGTGGCGATCAAGATGATCCGCGCCGCCGGACTTGCCTCCGAGGAAAATGTGGCCCGGTTCTACGCTGAGGCCCGCGCCGTCGCCGCGCTGCAGCATGTCAACATCGTGCAGATCTACGACATCGGCGAGTCGGACACGCTGCCCTATTTTTCGCTCGAGTTCGTGCCTGGTTCGTCGCTCGACAAGAAGCTCGCCAAGCAGCCCCAGCCTCCCGTCGATGCCGCCGAAATGGTGGAGACCCTCGCCCGGGCGATGTCCTACGCCCATCAGCACGGCATCGTCCACCGCGATCTCAAGCCGGCCAACGTCCTCCTCTCCGAGAAGGGGGTCCCGAAGATCACCGACTTCGGCCTGGCCAAGGACGCCGCCGAGGAATCGGGGATGAGCCGCGACGGCCAGGCGATGGGCACGCCGAGCTACATGCCCCCGGAACAGGCCCGCGGCGACCTCGCCGCCCTCGGCCCCCCGGCCGATATCTACTCGCTGGGGGCGATCCTCTACGAGATGCTCGTCGGCCGGCCGCCTTTCCTCGGCTCAAATGCCTACGACACCCTCCTGCAGGTGCTCAAGCAGGATCCCGTCGCCCCGTCGCAGCTTGTGCCGAAGCTGCCCAAGGACGTCGAGACGATCTGCCTGAAGTGCCTGGAAAAGGATCCAGCAAAACGCTATCCAAGCGCCGCCGATCTCGCCGAGGACTGCCGTCGCTACCGGGCCGGCGAGCCGATCCTTTCCCGGCCGATCTCGGGAGCGGAACGGGCCTGGCGGTGGTGCAAGCGCAATCCCCGTGTCGCGGGACTGCTCGCCACGGTCGCCGGCCTCCTTGTGACCGTCGCCTTCGGCTCCTCCGTCGCCGCGATGGTCATCCTCGCCGAACGCAACGCCAAGGAAGTGCAGCGACAGGCGGCGGTGAAGGCCCGCGGGGAGGCGGAGGAGCACGAACGAATCGCCAAAGAAAACGAGAAAATCGCCACCGATCAGGCTGAACTGGCCCTCGGCACGCTCTATACGTTCGTCGACAAGGTCCAGACCCAGCTCGACGAGGCACCCCGCACCCAGAAACTCAAACGGGAGCTCCTCGACACCGCGATCGAGGGCCTCGACAAGGTGGCCGACAAAGCGGAGCAGACCACGAGCATCAATGCCACGCTCCTCATGGCCTACGTGCAGTATGCGGAGATGTACGCGAAGACCGGGCAGACGGAGAAGGCGATCGAGGGCTACACGAAATGCCTCGCGATGGCCAAGCAACGCGCCGCCGAGAAGGCCGAGGAAATGGGGGACCATGACTCCTCCCAATACAACGTCGCGGCTGTCGCCTCGACACTCGGACAGCTGATTCTCACTCACCATCACGACCCGACAGCCGCGCTCGAACTGTTCCAGCAGGCGCTCGCCATCTGCGAAGCCCTCGATGCCAAACCGAGAAGCGTCGAAGGACTCCTCACCGAAGAGCAACTGGCAGCGCTCCTCGACGAAACCCGCACCAAGATCGCCGCGTTGCACTACGTTCAGGGGGCGCCTGCCGCGGCGCGACCGCTCTTCCTTCAGGCACTCGAGGCCCGCCGAAAGGCGGCGGAGGCGTCCCCTGAAGACCCCAACGTCCTGCTCGACCTGGCCCGGTCTGTCCACGCCGTCGGGGAGATCGAGTTTCTCCTCGGCAACCGTCCACAGGGCTTCGATCTCTACGACGAGTGCCTCGCGATCCAGGAGAAGCTCGTCGGCGAATATCCTCACGTCGTCCCTCTCGCGATCGACCTGGGAATCACCCATGGCGATTACGGCGATCTCTGCATCCGTTCCGATGATCTCGAAGGAGCACGGCGCTCCTACGACCGATCGGTCGACATCGCCAGCCGCCTCGCCGCTGACGACGAGGAGAACGCCGACGCGGCCCACACCCTCGGACTTGCCCTTTACCGCCGCGGCCAGCTCGGCCGCAGGGAAGCCGATGTGACCACGGCTGACGACTGCTTCACGCGGGCGCTTGCGATCCGGGAGAAGATCGCCGCGAAAGATCCTTCCAACGTGTCGCGTCAGATCGACCTCATGCTGGCACTGGCGCAGCGTGGCGAGTGCCAACGGGCTACCGGCATCGCCGAGGGATTGCCCACGGAGCATGGCGACCGCGAGATCCTCCTCGCCATGGCGAAGTGCTTCGCGATCTGCTCCACCACGTCGGATGCCGATGCATCGCCCGGGTATGTCGAGCGGGCGATCGGGCTGCTGAAAACCGCCATCGCCGCCGGCTACCGCGACGCCACGATCCTCCTCACCGACCCTGATCTCGCGCCGGTGCGTGAGGCACCAGGCTATCCGGTCATCGAGGCGGCCCCAGTGCCAGTGCCAGAGTCCCCCGACGCCTGACGGCAGCCGCGATCACGGCGGATCCGGTCCCGGCGTCAGACGTTCGTCCGCTTGTCGGTCGGATTCGTCCCCGTGGTCACGAAATTGGCCGCGTCGGTGATGGTGTCATTGAGGCCGATGACAAGCCAGGTGTTGCCGACACCGACGGTGAAGGTGTCCTTCTCGGCCGCGGTGTTGGCGTCGCTGACATCGTCGGTGGCGGTGGAGAGATCGACGTCGGCCCTCTTCGAAATCGACCAGTCGACGAGGATCATCCGGAGGAGGGCGAGGGTCGTCCACGACACCCGAGTTCCCGTGCCATCGTCGTGATCACCCTTGAACTCACCACCAATGAGGATGTCGCTGCCACTGACGGCCTGGAGCGTGTCGGCGCCGGCCCCGCCGACGAGGAGATCGTTGCCGACTCCACCGGAGAGCAGATCGTCACCGACCCCCCCGAAGAGAATGTCGCCGCCGACACCGCCCGAGAGCTGGTCATTGCCCGCATTGCCCCACATCGTGTTGTCGAGCAGATTGCCGCCAATGACGTCGCGGAAGGCCGTGCCGATCACGTTCTCCATGTCGACCGCCTCGAGCCGCAGCGAATTCTTTCCGGCGATCGACTGCGAGATGCCGATGACCGACAGATCGAGATTGATGCCCGCTGCATAGGTCGTGAAGTCGAGCGTGTCGACGCCGGCTCCTGAGGTGATCGAGTCGACGGCCGTCACGGGCTTGGCAAGCGATGTGAAGCGGAACGTGTCATCGGCAGCCCCGCCGGAGAACGTGTTGGCACGGCCATTGGCGGTGACAATGTTCGAGAAGGTCGTGCTGCCGAGGATGTCCTCGATCGCAGCCGACACCCCAGGCTCGGCCGACAGGTCACGGGCCGAGGAAAGCCGGAGAGTGAGATTGGAGGCGCTCACCGTCTGGGCCGCACTGGAGGAGAGATCGACGGTGACCGCCGCCCCGAAGGCACGGAAATCGAGCCGGTCATGGGAATCCCTGCCA
>CANGIH010000088.1 GCA_947453875.1 Planctomycetaceae bacterium
AGAATGGGCGATATAGGACTCGAACCTATGACCCCTAGCTTGTCGAGCTAGTGCTCTAACCAACTGAGCTAATCGCCCGATTTGCTCAACACACCGAGTGTGGCCCCCGAAACCGGGCCCGTCAAGCAAGGCCCGCCGTCCGGCCTCGCCGCCCCCCCTTCCCACCCGCTCGTGGCCGCCGCCCCGGCGGCTCAACCTCCCGCACCGATCTCCCCATCCGCACAGATTGACAGCCAGTCGAGCAGCCGCGACCGGGCGGCGGCCGGAATCGCATGGCCTCCCCGGTGGTTGAGGAGCCCGAGCCGCGGCCGCCCCCCGCGGAGCCGGCCCACCTCGATGCCACGGGCCACATGCCCCCAGGACCGATCGCCGTCGGCCGCCCCCGGGCCCGACTCCCCGCCGAGAATGAGCAGGCCACGTGGCAGGGTGAGGGCCAGGAGCTGCGCATGGTGGAGCGGAAAGCCCGGCTCGCGGACGGCCGCACCGAGATACCACGGATCGTGCCAATTCGAGAACCCGATCCCGATCCCCCCCTCGCTGAAGACGCTGGCCTTCACCCGGTCATCAAACGCCGCCAGATAGAGCGCCTCCTTGGCACCGAGCGAATGGCCCGCCGCGGCGAGCCGGCCCGCATCGACTCCATCGATGCGAGTGAGAATGTCGACCGCGCGGAATCCATCGTGCAACAGCTTGCGCATTCCGGTGGCACCGGGGTGCCGCTGGGCGAGCCGGGCCACCGCGCCGCTGGTGTCGATGCGATGCGCGGGCGTCGTGTTCCAGAGGTGACAACGCGGACAGAGGACGACGAACCCGCGCCGACAGAGCCAGGTGCCGATCGCCAGCGGATCGTCGTCACCGCTCCCGTCGGGGCCGGTGCCGGCCGGTTCGTCGATCGTCCGATCGGTCGTGGAGTGGAAGACGACGGCGCCCGGATGCCCCTGTCGAGGTCGCGGGGCGGCGGGCTCGAGCAGCCATGCCTCCACCTCCTCGTCCGGCTCGGTGTGATAGACGATTCGCCGCCGTCGACACCCGGCGATCGTCTCCTCATCGATGACACGGAAGGCATCGTCGACCGGACCGGTCTGCCATGGCCCGAGGAAGTCGAGCCAGGCCCGCCGCAGCCGCTGCCGCTCGACGAGCCATTCTTCCCATGTGCCGATCCGGGCGCGATCGGCAGCGTCGAGGAGCGTGGGGGGCATGTCGGCCGGCGGCACCGGCAAGGGCTGTTGCACGTCGTCGAGAAACGACACCTCGCCGGCCGCGGCCGGGCGCTCGCAGCCCGCGATGCCGAGCACGCCGCTGACGGCGCCGGAAGCAGTGACGAGGAAGCCGCGGCGCGTGCGCATCGGCAGGGGAACCCGGGGGGATGGCTCGATCCGTGACGTCGGCCGACATCATCCGCTCGCGACGGCCGGTGCTGCAATCGCGTCCGCCGGCGCGGCGATCAACGCACCGGCTGATCGGCGGGGGTGGTGGCGGTCCGTGGCGACACCTTGTCGGCCAGCACCGCCGTCACGGCCTTGCCGAGCGACGCATCCCACCACCGATCGAGGGCCTCCGGGAATGCCGCGGCGGCAGCGGCATCGGATGGCTGGCTGCGGAGATCGTGGACCAGGGGGAGAAGAAGTTCTGGGTCATTCCCGAGGGCAGCGACGAGCGTCCGCGCGTCGTCGTCGGTCATGGCACGGAGCATGACTGCGACACTGCGATCGAGCCCCCGCGCGGCGAGGAGCGTGAGCACCGGCACGCAGTCGGCATGGAACGCCGCAGTCGAGAGCCGCTCCTGGCCGCGGCGGGCGAGCGTCACCGACAACACCGGCATCGGCACGCCGGTGGCGGCGGCGAGGTAGGCGATCGGCCCGGCCTGTTCCGACGTCATGAAGGAGGCCATTTCCTCGAGGGCCGCGGGATCCTGGGCCAGGCCGAGTGCCGCTGTCCGGGAGAGCACGGCCAGCCAATTGTCGCGGCCGCAGGTCTGCTCGATGGTCCGCCAGGTCTTCGTCGCGGCCAACTTCTGCACCTCGACGAGCGGGTCTGAAGGTGCCGGTTTCTCGCGCGGGATCGGCAGTGTGTCGTCGATCTGCTCCGACGAGATCGCCTCCGCCACCAGCGTGTCGACCGCGGCGAATCCTCCGGCGGCGCCGGTACGGCGGAGGATGTCGACCAGATGGCCAAACCGGGCCTGGAACGCGCCGAAGACCCCCGGCAGGCCGACGGTCGTGAAGGTGCGGTCGAAGGCGGCGGCGGCGCCGGTGTCGGTGAAGAAGTCGATGCCCGAGGTGACGAGCGCCTCGCCGCGGGCCCGATCGTCGCCGGCAGCGGTGCGGAGCGAGGCGAGCGTGGCAGCGAAGCGGCCGGCGGCGGTGCCGATCGTCACGCGGCCGCCGTTGGTCCCCTCGATCGAGAGAAGTCGGCCGGTGGGGCCGTCGAACCGGGCGACCATGTCGGCCGACTCGACGACGAGTGCGCTTCCTTCCCAGCGGGTCTTCGGGGCTCCCTCGTGGACCAACGAAAGGCAGGCGGCGGGATCGATGCGCACCGAGAGCCCGAACGGCGACGTCGTCGGTTTTCTGCCCGAGGCATACCCCGTCCCGAGGGCGAGATTGCGCTCGTAGCCAGACTTCCCCTCCCCTGTCGTGCGGGAGAGCGTAAGGCTGACTTGGCCGGTCACGCCACCGCGCGCCGGCAGCGGGATCTCGAATCGCCCCGCGCCTCGCGGAAGGAACCAACCGATGCCATCGGCACTGACACCCAGGCCACAGGCATCCGTACCGCCGGGCAGGGCCGAGACGAGGATCCCGTCGGTGGGGGAAACGACCACTTCCCCCGTCGACGGGCCGACGGCGGCCGGTTCGCCGGGCGCCGCCTGACGCTGCCAGGTGACGACGACATCGTCACTTCCATCGAGCGTGGCGATGAGCCAGTCGCCGAAGCGGAGCATCACCTCCTCCTCGCTCGACAGGGCGCTGCCGAGCGGCGGGGCGGGGGCGTAATCGTCAAGGTCGAAGACCGCGACGATGCCCGGATGACCGTCATCCCCGGGTGGAGTCTCCTCGAGCGTCACCGTTGCCCGGAGGAACCGGCCCGAGCGCCACAGCATCTGCCGCCATGCCAGGCGGTCATGTTCGGTGATCGTCCCCCCAAGCCCGATCCCCAGGGTCTGGAGCAACTGGTCCTTCGTCGTCCGCGTCCCCTCCGTGATGCGGATGTCACGCAGCACCGACGCCGGCGGGAGTCCTTTCACGTCGATGGCGAGCACAGCGCCGCCGGCCCCCGGCTTCATGGCAACGTCGATCGTCGCCGGTGGGAGCGAACCGCCCACCCGCGCCGCGGCGGCCAGTCCGGAGAGTCCGGCAAGGAGCCCGGCGGGCTTGCGGTCATCAACGAGCTTCGCGGCGGCGAACCGCCCCTCGTCGCGGAGGAAGTGTCCGATCGAGGCCCGGATCGTCTTGAGATGGGGGGCATCGAAGGCCGCTGGATCGCCGCGTGTCCACAAGGGATCGTCCATCTTCACCGGGAGGCCGTGGTGGTCGAGCCAGCGCACCCCTCCCCAGCCGTCGGCGGAGTCGATCGGCTTGGGGAGCGCCCCGACCGGTGGCCGCTGCCCCTGGAGCCAACGCTGAAGAGGACCGGCGAGATCGTCCGGGAGCCCGGTGATGTCGATCCCGGCGGCGATGGCGCGCGGGCCCTCGACGATCTCGACGACGATCCGTTCGCCACTTCCTTCGCCGGTGGTCTCGACGTTCGCCGTCACCTTCGCCGATTCGAAGCCGGCGTGCTGGAGGGCGATCGTGGCCTTGCGGACGATGCCGGAGAGAAAGAGCTTGCGGTTGGCCTGCGGCCGCGAGAGCAGGAGGAGGTCGTCATCGGCGGCGAGTGCCTTGGCGAGTTGGCGCGGTTCGATCGCCGACAGGCCGCGGACGATGATCCCGTCGTCAAGGAGAAGCGCTCCCATCGGTTCGGCGGCCACCCGCTCCATGGGCCGCACCGCGAAGACCAGCGCGACCGCCAGGAGAAGTCCCTGATGGAACGGAAGCCGGGGGCGGGCAGCCCGGACTCGCCCGGAAGGACGCTTGGCGACAGCGGTGGACATGGCGACGATCCCCGGTGAAACGGGCCCCTGGCGCAGAACAGCCCCAGGTGCGGCGAAGGGCGGGGGGGGAACGTAGCGAATCGGGGCGGCCGGCCCAACGGCGAAAACGGCCGTCGGGCCAGCGTCGTTTCGGCCTTGTGGGCGTCGGCCAAGCCCCGGATACTCCGTCCGATAGGCCGCTTTCGTCCCTTGCCCCCCGTCGGGTGGCTTCCCCGAACCCGAGGCTCCCTGCACCCATGCCCACCGTCCGCTTCGCCGATGGCATCTCCCGTGATTTCCCCCAGGGCGCCCGAGTGGCCGATGTTGCTGCCGGTGTGACCGGCGGTGGCAAGAAGAAGACGCCGCCGATTGCCGCCATGCTCGATGGAAAGACGGTCGGCCTCGATGCGCCGCTCCCCGAGGGGGGAGACGTGCAGGTGGAATGGCTGTTCACCGGGGACCCGCGTGCCCTGCCGGTGATGCGCCACTCGGCGGCACACATCATGGCCCGGGCGGTGATGCGACTCTTTCCCGGCGTGGAACTCGCCTTCGGCCCCACCGTCGGTGCCGGCTTCTATTACGACATGCGCGCCCCCCAGCCGATCACCGACGACGATCTCCCCCGGATCGAGGAGGAGATGCGGAAGATCATCGCCGCCGACGAGGCCTTCGAGCGGGTCGAGGTGCCACGGCAGGAGGCGGTGAAGATCGTCGCCGGCCTCAACCAGCCCCTCAAGGCGGAGCATATCGAGACCGGCCTCGCCGCCTACCCCTCGCTCTCCTTCTATCGGCAGGGGGAGTTTGTCGATCTGTGCCGTGGGCCGCATGTCCCGACCCCCGGCTGCATCGGCGCCTTCAAGCTCACGAGCATCGCCGGCGCCTACTGGAAGGGGGATGCCAACAACGCCCAGCTCCAGCGCCTCTACGGCACCGCCTGGTTCACGCAGGAGGATCTCGACGCGCACCTCTTGGCGCTTGAAGAGGCGAGGAAGCGCGATCATCGCGTCCTCGGCAAGCAGCTCGATCTGTTCACGACGAGCCCGCTGGTGGGCGCGGGGCTGATTCTCTGGATGCCCAAAGGCGCGCTGCTGCGGAGCACGCTCGAAGCGTTCGTGCGCGAGGAGCTTTCGGCGCGTGGCTATCAGGCCGTCTACACGCCGCACATCGGCAAGATCGACCTCTACAAGACCTCCGGCCACTACCCCTACTACGCCGACAGCCAGTTCAAGCCGATCGTGATGCAGGAGGACGAGCAGTACCTCCTCAAGCCGATGAACTGCCCGCACCACACGATGATCTACAAGGCGCGGCCGCGGAGCTACAAGGACCTCCCCTTGAGGCTGGCGGAGTTCGGCACCGTCTACCGCTACGAGCAGTCGGGGGAGCTCGGGGGCCTGACGCGCGTCCGCGGGTTCACGCAGGACGATGCCCACATCTTCTGCATGCCCGATCAGGTGGAGGGGGAGGTCGAGGGTTGCATCGACTTCACCCTGAAGGTCCTGAACAGCCTCGCCTTCGAGAATTTTTCGGTGCGACTCGGCTTCCGCGATCCCAAGAGCGACAAGTATGTCGGCTCGCCCGAACGCTGGGCCGAGGCGGAGGGGGCGATCGAGCGCGTCGCCCGCCGCATGAATCTCCCCGGCTGCGAGCCGGAGCTCGGCGAGGCCGCCTTCTACGGTCCGAAGATCGACTTCGTCGTCCACGATTCGCTCGGCCGCAAGTGGCAGCTCGGCACCGTCCAGCTCGACTACAACCTCCCCAGCGCCGAGCGGTTCGACTGCGAGTACATCGGCGCCGACAACGCCCGTCACAAGCCGGTGATGATCCACCGCGCGCCGCTCGGGAGCCTGGAGCGGTTCGTCGGTGTGCTCATCGAGCACTTCGCCGGCGCCTTCCCGCTCTGGCTGGCGCCCGAGCAGGCGCGCGTCATCCCGGTGAGCGAGAAGAGCGAGGCCTACGCGAAGCAGGTGAAGGCACGCCTCGAGGCGGCGGGCCTCCGTGTCGGGCTCGATCTGGCGCCCGAGAAGCTCGGGGCGAAGGTCCGCTCGGCGCAGCTCGATCTGATCCCGATGATGGTCGTCTGCGGTCCGCGCGACGAGGCGGCGGGAACGGTCAGCCTCCGCGACCGGCTCGACGGCGATCTCGGCGCGATGAGCCTCGAGGCGGCGGTGGAGCGACTCCGCGAAGAGAATCTCTCCAGGGTGGTGCGTCACAAGCCGAAGCCGCTCACGCTGCCTGGCGATGCCGGAAGCGACGGCGAGGACTATTGATCGGATGGGTGGCACGCCGATCGACCCGCCGCCCGCGCCGAGGGAGAATGCCGCGATGCCGCGCTTCATCCTCCTCGAACATACCGGTGCCCCCGACGACCCCGCGGGGCGGCACTTTGACCTCCTTCTCGAAGCGGGGGACGCCTGCCACACCTGGCGGCTCACCGATATCCCGTCACCGGGCGGCCCGGCGGTGGCGGCCGAGGCGCTTCCACCGCATCGGCTGGCCTGGCTCGATCATGGTCAGGGGGAAGTGTCGGGGGGCCGCGGCTTCGCCCGGCGCATCGACGGCGGAACCTACGCCCCGGCGCTCGAGGGCAGCCTCGATGCTGCGGCGCTGGCGAGCGTCCGCGTGCGCCTCATGGGGGACTCGTCCATTCGCCAGATCGACCTCGTCCGCGGTGCGGAAGGATGGACGGCCCGGATCGAGGTTGGGAGCGGGAAATAGCTGCCAGCCAGCAGTCCAAGGAATGAAGGGCGGCGGTCGCGAGCGGGTATTGCCGGAATTGGGTGGCGGGTTCCTGTTCTCCCCCGGAGGGCCGCGGCACCCGCATCAGAGACGAGTATCGACGGGGGGCCACGTCCAGATGCCCCGCTCAGCGGATGTCGGCGAGGGCGGGAAACTCGCGCCGCCACCGGCGGATCTCGTCGGCATCGATCCGCGCCGTGACCACACGCTCCCCTTCGCCGGCGTCGGCGATGATGTGGCCGTGCGGGCTCGCGACGATGCTGCGGCCGTTGTAGGTGAAGCTCGGGTCGGTGCCGCAGCGGTTCACCCCCACGACCAGCGCCTGGTTCTCGATCGCCCGGGCCTGGAGGAGCGTGAGCCAGTGGTGGTGGCGCGTGACCGGCCAACTGGCGATGACGACGAACATCTCCGCCCCGCGTTGCACTGCGGCCCGGAAGTGCTCGGGGAAGCGGAGGTCGTAGCAGATGAAGGGGGCGACCCTGATCCCTTCCCAGTCGAAGAGGACGATCTCGTCGCCGGGGGCATGGACGGCCCCCTCGCCGCCAAGCGAAAAGGGCTGGAGCTTCACGTAGCGGGCCAAGAGCACGCCTGCGGGGGAGAAGGCGAGGGCCTGGTTCGAGGCCCGGCCATGGGAATCGGCCGCGACGATCCCGCCGACAACGGTGCAATGGAATCGCCTCGCGAGGTCGGCGAGGAAGGCCTCCGCCGCCCCCGCATCGCTCAGGGTGCAGGAGGTATCGAGGCTGAAGCCGGTGAAGGCGGTCTCGGGGAGGACGACGAGATCGCCCATCACGGGTGCCGAGCGGGCGACCAGTTGCCCGATCCGATCGCGGTTGGCGGCCGGATTCTCCCAGGCGATGTCGAACTGAACGAGATGGACATTCATGGTGGCGAGCTCTTCACCGCGGACCGTCGATGGAGCGTCACCCGATGATCGCATCGATGGGAGTCCCATGGTCGATCGCGAGCCGGCGGCGGCCGGGGATCTCGAGCTTCCGGGAATCGAGACCGAGCTGCTTCAGAATGGTGGCGTGGATGTCGGTGACGTAGTGCCGGTCCTCCACGGCGTGGAAACCGAGCTCGTCGGTGGCCCCGTGGACGGTGCCCCCCTTGATCCCACCACCAGCCATCCAGACCGAAAAAGCGAAGGGATGGTGGTCGCGGCCGTCGGAGCCTTGCGTGCCGGGAGTCCTGCCGAACTCGGTGGCAAACAACACGATCGTGTCGTCGAGGAGCCCGCGGCGGGCGAGATCCTCGAGGAGCCCGCC
>CANGIH010000089.1 GCA_947453875.1 Planctomycetaceae bacterium
CCCTGAGGCGGTCGAATTGATCGTCACCGACGACGGGCAGACCCCGCTTTTCAGCCAGTCGGGAGCCCAACCGCCGGCTCGGATCGTCCATGGTCTGCGGCGGTTCCTGGCCGCCCGCCAGGCGTCCCGTTTCGGCGATGCCGCCATTCGCTAGCGGTCCGCGGAAGACGTCATCGCTCGCCTGCAGCCTGACGGTGAGGCTCGCTGGCCGACCGGGCCGGATCGGTGCGGAAATGGGCCACTTCCTCGTTGAGGTCGGCGATGGCCCGCCGCATCTCATCCATCGCCACCGAGAATCCGTCGGTGGCCGACGAGGTCTGGCCGACTCCCGCCCGCAACCGCTCCATGGCGTCGCGGATCTGTCGCGCCCCGGCGGACTGGGTCTCCATGCCGTCGTGGACGTGATCGAGCGACTTCGTCACCGACTGCACCGGCACCACGATCCGCGCCAATTGATCGCTGACCACGGCGACCTGTTGGATGCGGGCGCTGACCTCGTTGCGGAAGCGATCCATCTCCATCGTGCCGCTCGACACCGCCGACTGCATGTCGCGGACCATCCGTTCGATGTCCTTGGTCGCCAGCGCCGTCTGGTCGGCGAGTCGACGGATTTCCTGGGCGACGATGCGGAAACCGCGGCCAGCCTCACCCGCCTTCTCGGCCTCGATCGTGGCATTCACCGACAGGAGGTTGGTCTGATCGGCCACCTTGGCGATGGTGGTGACGACCGAGGTGATCCCACTGGCCCGCTGGCGGATCGTCGCCAGCTTGCGGGTGAAGGCGTTCATGGCGTCGTCGAGTTGCCGCATCGACTCCGACATGCTCTCCAGTCCCTCCCGCCCCTCGTCGGTGACCCGCGCGGCTTCGCGGGCGGCGGCGGTAACGGTGCCGGTGGTGGCAAGCAACAGGTCGGAATTGGCTGAAATCTGCGAGACCGCTCCGGCGATGTCGGCCGTGGAGCCGCTGAACCCGCGGACGATCCGCTCCTGCCGCGAAAGCGACGTCGAGACATCGGTCTCCACGGTCGTCAGTCGCTCCCCGGCAGCGCGGATCCTTCCCACGAGATCGCGCAGCGACTCCGACATCTTCCCTACCGAGTCCAGCAGTCGGCCGGTCTCGTCGTCACCCCCTGGCAGAATGGCTCCCCGCAGGTCGCCGGTGGCGATCGACTCGGCCGCCGCGATCGATGTCCGCACCGGACGGGCGATCGCTTCTGCCATCCACAACGACGCGAGCAGCGCGGGAATGCCGACGGCGATCGCCGATGCCAGGGCCGCCAGACCCTGCAGCCAGCCGAGGTCGGTGCCCGTTCGCGACGCGATGGCCACGAGCACCGCCCCTGCCGGGAGCCCGTCGGCGCGCTGGACTGGCGCCGCGACCCGGTAGGTGTCTCCCTCCGACCGACCGACGGGGCGGCCCGAGCCGATCGAATCGCGCACGAGCGTCAAATCGCCCTGATTGAGAGGAAGAGGGGCGTCGGAAGTGCTTCCCGCGGCATCGATGACCCGGGTCAAGAGCGGGCTCGAGCGGGCATCGACGATCCGCACCTCGCGGACATCCCCCCCCACGAGTTCCCCGACGAGCCGGCGAAGCCCGAGCGCCCTGTCGATTCGGGCGAGGAACCTCGCTTCCATCCCCACCTGCACGATCCGTGGGGAATCGACGCCGGGCACCCCGGCATATTTGAAGATCAGGTCATCGATCTCGCGCTTCCGCGATTCCTGGACGACGCTGGGGATCTCGCCGTCGATGAGACGGTGGAAGACGTGCGCCCGGGGCTGGGCAGCAGGGTCGGCCGAAAAGCGGAAGCCGCTGCCGGTTGGGTTGGTTTCATAGATCGTCACGCCGTCGCCATCGGTGGCGAGGAATTCAGCGCCCCCCTGATCGGCGACCTGACGGAGCCGGGTGAGCACGTCGGCATGGGGGATGCCCGCCTCTTCAGCCATGGCGACCAGTTGGGCGACGAGCCTGGCCTGGGTGAGCATCTGCTCGCCGATCTCCGCCTCGAAGGCGACCGGGGCCTCTTCGGCAAACGCCGCCGCCTTCGCCAGCACTCCCGCGACCCCTTCGGCGCCTGTCCGGGCCTGCGCGAGCATCGCCCGGCGGGCCACGACCGCCTGCAGGGTCGATGCCACGCCAATGGCGGCAGCCACGAGAAGGAGGGTGACGATCGCGATTCTGGACCACAGCGGCATGCGGAAGTTCTCCCGGGGCGGGAATCGTGTCCCGATGAAAACTAGTCCGCGTTCGCCTGCAAAGCCAACCATCCGCTCCCGGCGTTGCTGTTTGGGCCTCAGGACGAGGCCGGGCCGCCCGGTGTCAGTTGGCGCCGAGCGGTGCAACCGGCACGACCGGTGCGAACGTTGTGGCCGGCGCTTCGGACGCACTCCCGAAGGTCACTGTTGGCGGCGTCGGGGAGGGGGCGGGCGGGGCGACGATCGAGTTTTGCCGCACCTTCCCCGCCAGCGCGCAGCCGGCGATGGGAGACAGCATGAACATCGGGGCCAGCAGCCAGGGAACCCAGATCCGCCCTGCGCCGCCCCGGGCGCCACGGGGTACCAGGGCATCGGCCGGGATGCGCGATCGGAAGGGAGCTGACATGACGGTCTTCCGGGCGGAGGGGGCAAGGGGCGTTCGCCTTGCACGCCCACGCTGCTCATAGCCGTGATCCCTCCCCGGAGGCAAGGGAGACTGGGGCAGGGGGGAAGAGTGACATCCGCGCGGAGCGCGGGAATCGGAACGACCAGACAATGGCCGAGGCGGGAATCGAACCCGCACGGAGATTGCTCTCCACAGGATTTTAAGTCCCGTGCGTCTGCCTATTTCGCCACTCGGCCCCGGCTCCGCGATCGTAGCGGTCGGCGTGGGCACCGGGCAATCCGCGTCGCCGCTACACTGACATGCCTGCCCGAGTTCGGCCCGCCCCCGCATCGCCCCCCGCTCCGCTCTTCCCCTGTCGAGGTTGCTTTGGCCCCCACCGCCGCCCCGGTTCATTTCCTGGTGTCCGTGCTTGCCGATGTCGCGGTTGCCGCGGGGATCGACGGGTTTCTCGGGACGCGGGCGAGCCTCGGGATGGATGTCGTCCTCGTCGGCCTCCTTGCCACCTTGCCGTTCCTGGCATGGAGCATCCAGCTCGTGCGGAAACATCGCAATTTCGCCGCCCACAAGCGGATGCAACTGGCGATCGCGGCTGCGCTTGCCACCGCGATCGTCATCTTCGAGGTCGACATCCGCCTGCTCTCCGACTGGAAATTGCGGGCGCGGCCGAGTCCCTACTGGCCCTCCGGCGTGCTCACGGCCCTTGGCATCCACCTCGTGTTCGCCGTGTCGACCCTCGCCCTCTGGGTGTGGGTCGTGTGGGAGGCATGGAAGCGGTTTCCGGTCCCGCCGGAGCCCAACGCCCACGGACCGCGGCACCGGCTCTGGGCGCGGCTGGCCGCCATCGACCTCCTCCTCACCGCGGTGACCGGCACCGCCTTCTACTGGCTGGCGTTCGTGGCACGCTGAGCGCCGCCACGCCGGCGCGATCAGCCCTCCCGAGCGCGCACCGGCGGGAGCCAACGGCAGATCGCCAGGCCGCCAAAATAGAGCAGGCACAAAGGGACGGCGAGGAACAGCAGGCTGTAGGGATCGGCCGGGGTGAGAATCGCTGAGACGACGAAGATGATCACCACCGCCAGCCGCCACTGCGAGGCGTAGGTTTCGACGTCGACGATGCCGATCCGCTCCAGGAAGAGCATCACCAGCGGCAGTTGGAAACCGATCCCGAAACCGATCGGAAGAATGAGCACGAATCCCATCCACTCGCTGATCCGCGGGTCGGGGTCGAGGCCGAGCCAGGCGTTGAACTGGAGGAGGTAGTCGAGGACGAAGTCGAACACGAAGAAGAAGGCGAGGAACGCCCCCGCCAGGAACAGGAGCGTGCTGATGGGAAGGAACACATGGACGTAGCGCTTCTCGTGCGGATAGAGCCCGGCGGCGACGAACGTCCAGAGTTGGTAGAAGATCCAGGGGCTGGCAAGGAGGATCCCCACGAGCAACGCCGCCTTGACATACATCCCGAAGGCTTCCTGTGCGCTCAGCGTCGTGATGCTGACGCGTGAATCCTTGACCATCGGCTGCCAGAGGAGCACGGGCACGAGGTCGTCCATGCCGAAGCCCGCAGGGGCATCCACCTTCGCGGAGGTCGGTGCGGCGGAGGCCGCCGGGGGAGCGGGAGCCGTGCCGAGCACGCGGGCGAGCCGGTCGGCATGGATCTCGCGGAGCTCGAACGACATGCCGTGCCTCTCGACCGCGTCGATCACCTCCTCGCGCGAATAGGGGAGGGGAGGTCCACCGTCGACTCGCGGCTGCCAGGTGTCGAATGTCTCGACCGCCCGGTTGGAGTAGTAATTGGCCAGCGCCCGCTTGAGCGGCTGTTCGATGAGGTGGACGAACGGCCGGGCGACCATGAATCCGATCAGCACGGCGACGGCGAGCCCCATCGTGGCCCTGATCAGGCAGACCCGGAGTTCCTCCAGGTGCTCCCCGAAGGTCATCGTCGAACTTTGGAACAGGTCTTCGTCGTCGATGCGGGCCATGGGGGGACCGGGAAGGAGGGTTTCAATTCCCCGATGGTACTTCACATCCCACGGAGGTGTCCGGGGAACCTTTTGGGACGGCCTGGCGGCAGGATTACCTAGCCGTCCGTGGAAAAAGTCATCCATGACCTTTTTCCACTTTGGACAACCCCGAAAAAGCCGAGGTTTTTCGGGGCTGTAGGCCGCTTCATCCAGCGGCGGGTCACTTTGTCCACAGCCTGCTAAGGACTGCTAGGCCCCGTACTTCCCGAGGCGCTGGGCGTGGGCCATTGCCAGGAGCATGAGGTGCTTGGCGGGGAAGATCCCGAAGCCACCGCGGAGGCAGTCCCGTTCCGAGAATTTCTCCAGGCCGTCGGGGCGGCAGGTGGCGGCCGTGAGGACCGTCGGCACCGGATGCCAGGAATGGCTTTTGAGGAGGCTCGGCGTGCTGTGATCACCGGTGACGATGAGGACGTCGGGCCCGAGCGCCTCGATCCGGGGGATCATCCGGTCGAGTTCCTCGATCCGCTTCACCTTCTGCTCGAATGCCCCATCCTCGCCCGTGGAGTCGGTGTATTTGAAGTGGAGGAAGAAGAAGTCGTAATCCTGCCAGCAGGCGGCGAGGGTGTCGACCTGCTCCTCGAGGGTGTGGGGAGTGCCCACGAGCGTCATCCCGACCAGTCGCGCCAGCCCCTTGTACATCGGATAGACGGCGATCGCGGCCGCGCGGAGCCGGTAGAGCTCCTCGTAGGTCGGGAGCTTCGGCTTGGCCGCAAATCCCCGCAGCACCATGCCATTGGCCTTCGGTTCGTCGGCGAGGATCCGCCGGGCCTGGGCGACGAACTCCTTGGCGATTTCGGCTGTCCGCGCGGCGGCGGGAACATGGGGCTGCGGGTCGAGCGGGGCGACGCCGGTGGCCTGTGGATCAGTGTCGGCCACCGCACCATCGAGCCCCTTGCCCCGGAAGACCACGACGAACCGATGCTCCTTGACCGGCTTCACGAATGTCTCGACACCGGCGATCTTCACCCCCTGAAGCCGCTCCACCACCTTGAAGCTCTCCTCCGAGGGGATTCGTCCCGCGCGGCGATCGCTGATCAGACCGGCCGAGTCGAGCGTGCAGAAGTTGCCACGGGCCGCGACATCGTCGGGGCCGAGTTCGAAGCCGATGCCGGTCGCCTCGAGGGCGCCGCGGCCGATCCTGAATTCGAGCGGGTCGTAGCCGAACAGGCCGAGATGGCCCGGGCCCGAACCGGGCGTGATGCCAGGGAGCACCGGGATGCTCGAGCCGCAGGTGCCACGCCGGACGAGGCTGTCGAGGTGGGGCGTGCTGGCGGTTTCGAGTTCCGTGCGGCCGCCGGGGTCGAGCGGCAGGCCGCCGAGCCCATCGGCCACCACCATCACGATCTTCGACGTTGACTTCTCCGCCAGGTCACGCACCAGGTCATGCTCGATCACGCTAGAGTCTCCTCGCGGGGAAGTTTTTCCTGAACTACGGAGTTCGTGAACGCCTGTTGTCGGGTGCGTCGCCGGTCACTTCAAGGGGAATCCGACAGGACGGGGGATTCCGCCCCGTGTCGCCCCCTCCCTCCCCACGCCACCGTCGGGGGCCTCATTTCAGCCGGAGGGAAGCCTCGTCCTGTTCCCTTCGGGAGGCCGCGGCGCACCTTCCCGGCGAAGGGGGGCGGGAGGATACTGACGATGATCCTTTTCTGCCAGCATCGCGGCAGCCAGCGTCACCACGTGGGTTCGATTCCTCGATCGACAAAAGCCTGACGGAATCCGCTTGCCGACGATGAGTGTCATCCGCCCCCGCCCGCCGACCGACCCGATCCATTACCTCCCTCCGGCAGCGACCGTCGCAGACGACTCGACCTGGAGGGGCATGGTGGCCGCCGCGGCCGGGACGCGTCCGGCAGTCCTCGCGGCCACGGGCGATCCGGCGATGGCGATGCTCGAGCCCTACGGGACCACGCGGTCACATGCCTGCCGGCGCGACAGTCTCCTCTTTGGCATCCTCGAGGTCGCCCGTGGGATGCGGGAGTCGGTCGATCGGGTGGTCGTGATCGGGGATGCGGGCGACTGCGCGGCCGTCGATCTCCTCCTCGCCACCTGCTGCCATCCGTTTCACGGCGCCCTTCCCCGCGCCGACCGTGGCGGCCGCCCGAGGATCGTCACCCTCGGTCCCGGCGACGACGACGACACGGTGCAGGGGGTGCTCGATCTGCTCGTGGCGACGGGGAGCGGCGACCGACTCGGCGATGCCTGGGGCGTGGTACTGGTTGGATTGATGCTGACGCCGTCGGTGCGACGGTGTGCCGAACTTCTCGTCCGAGGCGACTGGAGCCATGGCGGTCGCGCCGACCGCGCCACCCGGTTGGCCATCGCGGTGGGCCATCCGCGCTTCATATCCCCCGATCCCGATGCCGATTGGGAGATGCCGGCGGGCGACGGCAGGGGGGATGGGAGCGAAGGGACTCCAGCGTCGGTGAGCGGTGTTTTCAGCGCTGCAGGCCTGCTGCCGGCGGCAGTCGCCGGGATCGATGTGGTCCGTCTCCTCGAGGGGGCAGCGGCGATGCATCGTCGCTTCCGCGAGGCGCCGCCCGACGCCAATCCCGTCCTCGGATGTGCGTCCGTCGGCCCTTGGCTGCGGCGTTGTGGCGCCGGGATCATGCCCCCGCTGCGCCGCCGACTCGATCCCCGGGGGAGCCGTTGGGGGGGGCTGTGCCGCTGGTACGACCATCTCATGCCGCCGCTCACGGCAGACGCTGCCGGGATCGTCACCACCTTCACGACCGCCGTCCGGGTGGCCCAACGCCGCCGCTCCCCTTTCGCAGGGCTGGCCGTGACCGACCGGGGAGGGGATCGGGCGGCGTTTGACGCCATTGACATGCCCCGCTGCGACGAGCATGCGATCGGCCAACTCCTCGAATTGCTGCGGCTTGCCGCCGAGGTGGAGCGACGGCTCGGCTGAATCGGTCACCGCCGCCCACCCGCAGGTGGTATCATCCCGCCACGTTTCACCCCGCGGAGAACCACCATGGCGATCACGCTCACCTGGATCGGGCATGCCACCTGGCTCGTCGACACCGGTCTTGGTGTCCTGCTCATCGATCCGTTCTTCGACGAATGCCCGACGGCCTGCATGAAGGCAGCGGATGTGAACTGCGACGCGATCCTCGTCACCCACGGCCATGCCGACCACGTCGGCGATCTGGTCGCCGTGGCCCGCCGCACGGGGGTGCCTGTCTACTGCAACTGGGAGATCGCGCAGTGGCTCGGTGGCCAGGGAATAGACAACGTCCGCCCGATGAATCTCGGTGGTCGTTCGACGGTGCCGGGGGGCATGGCGAAGATGGAACTGGCCCACCATTCCTCGAGCCTGCCGGATGGCAGCTACGGCGGGAATCCCGCCAGCTGGCTCCTCGATGTCGCCGGGGTGCGGGCCTTCTTCGCCGGCGACACGGCCCTGTTTTCCGACCTCGAGCGG
>CANGIH010000090.1 GCA_947453875.1 Planctomycetaceae bacterium
ATAGCGGTCGCGGACACTTTCCGTTTCCCGGGCGAGATCGAAGGCCTCGAGATCGACACTCCCCAGCAGCCGGAGAGCCTCGGCATACATCCGGTCGTAGGCCTCGATCTGCGTGCCGCCGAAGGTGGCCTTGAAGTCACGGTCGATCTTCTCGGCAAGCGTGAGGCGACGCTTGAAATTCTCCTCCGTGAGGTAGGCGGGGCGGGTCGTGTGCTCGAGGCCCGCCTTCGGATCGGCCACCGGCACCGGCGCCAGCGCCGGATCGAGAAAGCCGCTGCCGGGATGGTCGTTGCCATTGCCGACGAGGACATACCCGGGGAGATCCCCCGGGCGGCGGCCAGCGGTGTGGAGCGCCCAGGCCCCGAAGGCCGGATGGCGGATGGAGTTGATCTGCGGGTAGCTCGTCCGCATGAGATACGTCCCCTGCTCGTGGGCCCCGGTCTGGGTCGTCACGGCCCGGAGGATCGCCAGCTTCTCCGACATCCCCGCGAGCCTCGTCATCGATTCGCCGAAAAGGATTCCCGGCGTCTTCGTCTGGATGACGCCCGTCTCCCCCTGCTCCTCGCGGCCCGGCTTGGGGTCGAAGGTGTCGAGGTGGCTCATCGCCCCGCGCATGAAGAGGCTGATGATGTTCGTGCCGGAGGGGAGCGGTGGCGCCGCGACACCGGGCGACGGCACGGCCAACATCGTGTCGACCGCCGTCACTCCGAGGGCTGTGCGCGCGATCCGCGCCATCGCCCCGCGGCGGGCGAGCCGGCAGTCGAGCCACGAAGCGGAAGGAACGCGGGCAGGCATGGCGGAGCTCACTGGATGAAGAGGAATTCGCGTGTGTTGAGCAGGGCCCAGATCAGATTGCCACAGCCGGTGGGGCGGTCGTTGGCGGTGGTGATCTCCGCCACCGCCAGCCGCCGGTCCTCCTTGTCGGGGAGCCGGGAGAGAACCGAGAGGAAGATGACGTCGACCACCTGGCCCGGGTCGTGCTCGGCCAGTTCGTCGACGATCATCGAGCCACGCTCGAGCATGGCGTGGGTGATCGGGCCGTTGAACATCGCCAGAATCTGCGGGACGGTCGCCACCGTGCGGCCGCCGTCGATCGTCTCCCGGTCCCCCTGGCCAAACTGACGGAGAAAATGCCCCAGCGGCAGCGGCGTGGGAAGCTCGCTGGCCCGGGCGAGAATCTGCCCCTTGTAGCCGTAGCGACGGAGCATCCGCGCCCGGGTCTTCCGCGGCGAGAAGGCCTCCTCGTAGCGGTCGAAAGCGGCGTGGGCCGCGGCGAAGCCGGGATTCCTTCCGGAGAGGTCGAGGTTCACCGCCGCTGCGAAGGCCTCGAACGTGGGGCGCTCGTAGGCCCAGGGGTCGTGGGCCACCAGCGTGATGATCGAGTCCCACAACTGCTCGGCCGACTGTCTGCGGAGGGCAGGCGCGGCGAACGTGAACGTCTCCCCCGTCGTCGTGTCGAAGGGGATTGCCCGTCGCTGCCAGGCTTCGGTGGCGACGACGATGCGGACGAACTCACGGAGATCGAAGTCGAGCCGGATCATCTCGGCGGCGAGATGATCCAACAGCTCCGGGTGGGAGGGGGGATTGTCGTCGCGGAAGTCGTCGATCGGCTCGACCAGACCGACGCCGAAGCAGAGCTTCCACATCCGGTTGGCGATCGTCCGGGCGAAGCGGGGATTGTCGCGCGAGGTGACCCAGGCGGCGAACTGCGCGCGGCCGTCGAGACCGCGGGCCTCCTCCGGCACCTCCCCCCAGAGGACATGCGGCGCGACGACATCCTCCGGTTTGGCGTCGGCATACTGGTAGTCGTGCGGGAGCTTCAGCTGGCGGTCGCGGAAGTTGAGGTTCGTCCCGTTGGCCTGGAGGAACTGGAGGAAGGAGTTGTCGACCTTCTTTCCGCTTTCTTTGGCGCGCTTGCGGCTCTCGGCGACGAGGGCCCGGACATTCCTCGCCGTGGCGTCGGCCGTGTCGGCCAGGGCCTCCTTCCGCATCTCCTTGCGCAAGACCTTCTCCGGCTTGCCACCGAGCCCCGAGCGCGTGCCGGCGGTGAAGGCGGCCAATTCGTAGAACTGGTGCTGGGTCCAGGCATCGAAGGGATGATCGTGGCACTGGGCACAGCCGATCTGCGTGCCGAGGAAGACGCGGACGGTATTGTCGACGTAGGGGAGCGGCATTCCCTGATCGCGGAGCTGGTAGCCGACGGCGGGGTTTTCCCATAGCTTGCCGTCGGCGGTGAGCATCTCGTGGACCCACTCATCGTACGGGCGGTTGGCGGCGATCGACCGCTTCACCCAGTCGAGATAGGGCTCGCTCCAGAGATTTCTCTGCGGCCGCTCCGTGAGCCGGAGCGTGTCGGCCCACTCGTTGTAGAACCGGCTCACCCAGTCGGCACTCTCGAGGAGACTGTCGACGAGCGCCGTGCGCTTGTCGGGGGCGGTTGAGTCGAGGAACGCGACCGCCTCGTCATGCGTGGGGATCCGGCCGCCGAGTTCGAGAGAGACGCGGCGGAGGAACTGGGCGTCGGTGAGCGGCGGGGGGGGAGTGACGCCGTCGACTGTATGACGCGCGGCGAGAAGGGCGTCGATCCGGCTCGCTGCCTCGCCGACCGCCGGCCGCGTGGTGCGGTCGATCGGCGCGACGGCGAGCGTCGCACCGTCGGGTGTATCGCGAACCGCCGCCGGCAGTCGGAACGGCACCGGGTCCCGCGCTCGCCGCGCGGCGGGCTTTTTCGTCTCGGCCCCGAGGCCACCGATGGCGGCGGCGATCAGGAGCGGGATGAGGAACAGCCGTCGGGAGAAGGTCGTAGGCATGGTCGCTGCGCTCCACGGTGGGGTGTCCTGAGCGGACTGCTTCCACCTGCTGCCCCGCAGCCGGTTCGGTCAGGGACGACGTCCGCCACAGACAGCCAGAGGGCGACTCCCGGGGCCGGGCGAATCCCTTTGGAATTCAACTGCCGAGCGGGGGAAAGGTTGCTTCCCATCGCCCCCTCCACTTTAAAAGGCCCGGCGGAGGCGTTGCAGTGCCATCTCCAGCCGGTCGGTGGGGCAGGCGGTATTGAGCCGGATGAAGCCGGCCGCCCCGAAGTCGCGGCCGTCGGAGGGACCGACCCCGGCCGCCACGCAGGCAGCGAAGGGATCGGCATTCCCTGTTTTCCGGCAATCGATCCAGACCAGATACGTCGCCTGCGGCCGCGTCGCTTCGAGGCCAGGAATCCCGGCGACGGCGGCGAGCGTCCGGTCGCGATGATCGGCAAGGAGCGCCACGAGCCGGCGCCGCCAGGGATCGCCATGGAGCCAGGCCGCTTCGGCGGCGGCGTAGCCGAGGGGATTGACCATCGGCACGAGCCCCCCTCCCGACGGCCGCCACCGCTTCCGCTCACCGGCATCGGGAATGATCGCCGCTGCACATCCCAGGCCGGCGAGATTCCAGGTCTTCGACGGGGCGACGAGCGTGATACACGAGGCCGCGGCCGGATGATCGAGCGTGGCGAAGGGGACGTGGGGGATGTCGTCGAGGATCAGGTCGGCCCAGATCTCGTCGCTGATCACCCGGATCGAGTTTCGTGTGGCGAAGTCGGCAAGGGCGAGGAGATCGGCACGTGAAAAGACGGTGCCGGTCGGATTGTGGGGATGGCAGAGCCAGAGGAGCTTCGTGCGCGGGGTGACCGCGGCTTGGAGAGCGTCGTGGTCGATCGACCAGCCGCTCGGCGCGCTCGAATCGCGCACGAGGCCGACGCGAACAGAGCGTCGTTCGGCCGCGCCGGGAAGCGAGAGGAACGGCGGATAGACCGGCGCAAAGGTGAGGATCTCGTCGCCAGCGTCGGTGAGGAGCCGGGCAGAGAGCGCAAGCCCCGTGACGACGCCGGGGGTGCCGACGACCGTGGCCGGGTCGATCCGCCAGCCGTGAAGCGCCTCGAGATGGCGGGCGAGGGCGGGGGCGAAGCCGGGGGGGTCGGCCGTGTAGCCGAAGACGCCATGGTCGACGCGGGCGTGGATCGCCTCGAGGACCTCTGCGGGCGCCTGAAAATCCATGTCGGCGACCCACACGGGGATCACGTCGCGGTCGGGCCAGCGATCCCATTTCTCGGCGCCGGTGTGACGACGGTCGGGGCAATGGGCAAACGACAGGTCTGGGTGGCGGGGCGTGGGCATGCGGAATTGATCGGGGAAGGGGAGAATCGGGGGAAGGATGCGCGAGGGGAAAACGACTCCGTTGTAACGGATCGGAATTGCCGGCGTGTTCCAGTCGTCTGCCCCCTCCGGCTCCGCAGGAGATTCTTCCCATGCAATCAGCATCGATCGGCGCGCCTGCCCCGCCCGGCGGGGTGAGCGACGGGCTGGCGGGAGCCCTCCCCCTCGCGGCCGATGACCCGCATGTCTGGGTGATGGAGGCGGTGGAACGGTACGAGGAGGCGCTCCTCCGCTACGCCCGCCGACTCGTCGGCGACCTCGACCTCGCCCACGACGCGGTCCAACACACGTTCCTCAAGCTCTGCGGTGAATCGAAAGCGACGATCGAACACCGGCTCGGCCCCTGGCTGTTTGCGGTCTGCCGCAACCGGGCCATCGACCATCTCCGCCGTGGGAGCCGCGAGCGACCGCTGTCGTCGTCGTCATCGCTGCATGGCGACGGCCATCCGGGCCCGCACAAGGCCCTCCCCGCCAGCCGCGAAGCCGATCCGGCGAGGACCGCGGAGTCGCACGATCTCGCGACCCGGCTCCACACGCTGCTCGCCGAACTGCCGCCAGCCCAGGCCGAGGCGATCGAGCTCTGGTGCCAGGGTTTTTCGTACCGGCAGATCGGCGAGATCACCGGTCGCCAGGAGGGGAATGTTCGCGTCCTTGCCCACCGCGGCCTGACGAAACTCCGCGCCCACCCACTCGTCCGCAGCTTGCTTGCCGACCTGCCGCAGCCGCGCCCCCCGCACACCCAGGAGGTGACTCGATGACCCGCGACCACGACCCCCACGACGTTCCCCCCGACGCTTCCCCTGCCGGGACACATGAAGGGGCCCAGACTCCCGAAGAGCGCCTCCGCGCCCTGCTCGGCGACGGCCTCGACGGCGTGGCCGTCACTCCCGAGGAGATGGCTGCCGCCAAGCTCACGGCCCACGCCCTCGGCGAGCTTTCTTCTGAAGAGGCGGCCGCGATCGAGCGCCGGCTTGAGGCCCCCGAAGCCACCGCCCATCGTGGCAAGGTGGCGGAGGTGCAGGCCATCGGTGCCGCGCTTCGCCATCCGGCGCCGGTCGCGCCCGCGCCTCAGGTGCCGGTCGGATCGCCGTCGATTCGCACGGCCGTGACCGCAGCGCTCGCCTCGCGGGGCGCCAAGCCGGTGCTCCCTGCGGCGCCTTCCAGCCGCGGCCTCTTCACGCGCGGCCCGCTGTCGGCCGTACCGATGCTTGTGGCTGCCAGTGGCACCGCAGCGGCTGTGCTTGCGCTCATCGTCACCCTCGATCCGCCGACCCGGCCGGTGCGTGATTCGCGTCCGGCGATCAACACGGTGCCGGTGGCGACCAAAGAGCAGGCCGAGGCTGCGCAGCCCACTGAGCAAACGCTCCGCGAAGCGATCGCCCTCGGCGATGCCCCGGTGGGGAAAGCGGAATCCCTCGCCCAGGCTGACGCCTTGGCCGACACGTTTGGCTCGACGGAAGGCCGGCTAGACAGCGTGGCCACGGGGCCGGCTGCCCCGGGAAGCGCCGCCGCGTCGCCGGCTGCGGCTCCGGCTCCGGCAGGGCCGTCGCCAGCCGTGGTGGCGAGCAAGAAGATGGATGACAGCAAGCAATTGCACCACGCCGAGGGGAGGCAGGTCGAACTGAACCAGCTCGCTCAAGGCCCCGGGAGCGGCGCGGGGGGGATCTCGCTCGGCAAGAACGGCCAGGCGCCGCCGGGGGGCGGGGGGCGCGGCAGCGTCCGTGGCAGGATGGCCCCCGGAGCCGGCATGATGCCCTATCGGCGCGCCGACGGAGAGGCCGGCCCGCCCGCTCCAGCCGCCGGGGTGATGGGGCGCCCGATGGCCGGGGCCATGCCGCGGCTCGACGAAGCGCAGGAAGCACGCGATGGGACGTGGTTCAAGGAGCGGGATGTCGATCGGCTCGCACTCTCCCGCGCCGCGCCTGGGACGGAGCGCTACGGAAAGTTCGTCGAGAACGCCTTCCGCACTCCGAAGGAGCAGCCCCTTTCGACTTTCTCGATCGACGTCGACACGGCGAGCTACGCGCTCGTCCGCCGGTTTCTCCACGACCGCCAACTCCCTCCTCCTGATGCGGTCCGTCTCGAGGAGCTCCTCAACTACTTCCGCTACGACGACGCGCCGCCTGTGGGGGACGATCCCTTCTCGGTGTCGCTCGAGACGGCCGCCTGCCCGTGGCGCGCCGGGCACCGGCTCGTCCGGGTCGGGCTCAAAGGGCGTGAGATCGCCGCCACGGCCCGCCCCGGCACGAGCCTCGTGTTCCTCGTCGACGTCTCGGGTTCGATGAACGAGCCGAACAAGCTGCCGCTGGTGAAGCAGAGCCTGTCGATGCTCGTCGACCAGCTCACCGAGAACGACAAGGTGGCGATCGTCACCTATGCCGGCGATGCCGGGCTCAAGCTCGCCCCCACCAGCGGCGACCAGAAGGCCCGGATCCGGGCCGCGATCGAGGCCCTCTCTGCCGGCGGCTCCACCAACGGCTCGGCCGGGATCGAGCTCGCCTATGCCCAGGCCGCCGAGGCGTTCGTGCAGGGGGGCTCGAACCGGGTCCTCCTGGCGACCGACGGCGATCTCAATGTCGGCGTCACCAATGACGCGGCGCTTGTGGAGCTGATCAAGCAGAAGGCGTCGGGTGGGGTGTTCCTCACCGTCCTCGGCTACGGCCAGGGGAATCTCCAGGATGAGAAGATGGAGAAGCTCGCCGACAACGGCAACGGGATCTACGCCTACATCGACGGCGCGAGGGAGGCGCGGAAGGTGCTCGTCGAGCAGCTCACCGGGAGCACGGTGACGATCGCCAAGGATGTGAAGATCCAGGTGGAGTTCAACCCTGCCCAGGTCGCCGCCTACCGGCTCCTCGGCTACGAGAACCGGATCATGGCGGCGAAGGACTTCAAGGACGACACGAAGGACGCCGGCGAGATCGGTGCCGGTCACGGCGTGACGGCCCTCTACGAGATCGTCCCCACCGCCGCTGCCGACAAGAGCCCGGTGATCGCCGAGCCGCTCAAGTATCAGCCTCGGGAGACGGTGGCGGCGAAGCCGGCCGAAGCGGCTGACGCCGGCCCTGTGTCGAGCGAGCTGCTCACGCTCAAGCTCCGCTACAAGGAGCCGACGGGCGACACGAGCTTGGAGCGAGTGTTCCCCCTCGAGGACATCGGCACCACGTTCGAGAACGCCTCGACAAACCTCCGCTTCGCCGCGGCGGTGGCCGAGTTCGGAATGCTCCTCCGCGAAAGCGCCCACCGCGGGGAGGCCACGCTTGCCCATGTCACCGCCACGGCGGCGGGGGCGCTTGGTACCGATCCCGGCGGCCTCCGTGCCGAGTTCCTCGATCTTGTCCGCGAGGCCGGGGCGCTCCTGCCTCATCGGGGAGGGCCGATCCCGAACTGACGTGCCACTGCCCCGCTACTCGTGATGGCACTCGATGATCCGGGCGATCTCGGGGCGCCGGGCGAGGGTGAGGAGAATCTCACGGTGGCGCGGCTGGTGGGTCGAGCCGACGCAGAGGCATTCCCCCGGCTGGGCGCCGATCCTGCCGCGCGAGCCGGGCATGAATTCGACGCTCGGATCGATGCGGCGCACCGCTTCGCGGGCGGCGGGGGTGTCGGGGATCGCAAACTCGTAGTCGACCGCCACCTTGCCGTCGGGGGGGCCGCGGAGGCCGTCGGCGTCGAGCGTATCGAGATCGATTCCGATCTTGGCGCGAGGGTCGCGTGGGGCAGGCTGAGGATCGCTGCAGCCGGCCAAGATCGCGGGCAGGATCAGAACGAGACGGCGGCGAAACTCAGAAAACATCAAGGAGCCTCCCCGCGGCGGATGGTGATGGAGAGCGTGCCGTCGTTGTCG
>CANGIH010000091.1 GCA_947453875.1 Planctomycetaceae bacterium
AAGCGGGCGGGGCATTGCGGCCAGAGCGGCACCGAGACGGTCGCGAACCGGCCGCTGCACGACCGGACGCGGGGCCGGGCGGGGCGACTGGGTCTGGCGGGAAGGACGAGCAACGCCGGTCGGTGCCGTTGCCGTGCGGAGCGCGGGAGGCACCTCCGCCGGGGCTTCCACGGTGGCGAGTTCGGCGATCAATCCGGGGGCCGTTTCGGTCATCGCGAGGGCGGCCGACTCCTCGACCACAGTGGCAGTGCTCTCGACCGGCGCACCGGCCGCCACGCCGTCATCGGCCAAGGCGGCTTCGCTCAAACCGGCAGGCCCACCTTCGCCAGGAGCCTGTTCGCTCCCCGAGTCGGTCGGTTCGGCGACGAGCGTGTCGGCCGAAACCACAGCGGGATCGGCGACAGGCTCCGCTGACGCGACGCCTGTGGCGTGTTCCTCATGGACCGCTTCAGCCAGGCTCGCCTCGACGGAAGCGACCGCTTCCTCGGCAGGAACCTGCAGCGTCTCAGCGGGCTTGGGCTGGAGTTGGGCAGGTGGCGCGACCCGCGCAACATTCGCCTGTGCACGTGCCGCCCCACCGGCATGCATCGAAGGCCGCGGAGCGGGCAGCAACCCAAGGGGACGGGGAATCGATTCGAGGCGGGCCTGGAGCCGATCGAGGGCCCCCGACCGCTGAACAATCGTGGCTGGGGCGCGAAACCGTTGCCCGGAAGCCCTCGCACCATGGGCTTCCGCCGTCGCCTGACGTGACGGAGCCGCAGGACGCGGCACCGCGACCGCCGACGCTTCAGCCTTGAGGATGGTCCCCTCGTCACTGGCCGTTGTTGTTCCCACAGCGCCGCTTTCGACCCCTTCCCCGGCGGTCCCCGCGGCATCACCGACGACTTCGGCCGACTCATCGGGAAGCGTAGCGGCGGCGACGCTGCCTTCGGGCGTCAGGCCGGCATCGCGAGGCTCTTCGCTTGAATCGCATGTGCCAGCGTCACAGGTGGCCGGTGTCCCTTCCGTGTTCCCGGCTTCGGCGGACACCAAGCCGTCCACGCCGTCGGTCGACGGGAGCGTCGCATCGACTGGCACCTCGTCGCTTGAACAGGTCTCGTCGGCGGCGATGCCCCGTTCCTCGACGACAGCCTCGCTGGCGGCAATCTCCGGCATTGCGGCTTCGGGCATTGCGGCTTCGGGCACGGCGGCAAGTTGCAGAGGCGTGCTCCCGACAGGGGAGGGATGACGCGGCGTCTGCCGGGCCTGGCGGGGCATGGCCTGACGCCTCGGTGCCGCCGGCACGATCCCCAGCGGGTGGGGCATGTCGGCGAGTGCGGCGCGGAGCCTGGCAAGGAGAGCCTCACGACGCTGCGGAGTGACATGGGCCTGGGGACGCCGCGGCGGCAGAACCTTGACCGGCTTCGGCGTCACGGGCGCCGCCGAGGCGACATCGCTTCCTGCCTCCGCTTCATCAGAGGCCAAGGCCTGGAGACCTTCGCTTGCCGTCGCCGCGGAATCAATGGACGAGGCCTCGTCGATGAATCCGGCGTCGTCGGTGGTGGTGGGATTGGCCGCCAGCGCCGCGGCTTCCGGGGGCGGAACGACGGCCGGCTCGGAAGGTGCGGTGGCCTCGTCGGCCACGACCTCGATCGTGGCAGCGCCCGCCGGCATCTCGATGACGGCCGGGGTGGGGATCCATTCCTTTTCGGGCGGGAAGGTGGCCCCACCAGACAGCGAGGGGATCAGCCCACGATCGGGTGCAAGCTCCTCCTCGGCGGCAACACGGATGGGACGATTCGCCGACTTGATCCGCTCGGCGAGCGGCCGCCTGCCGGTGGCGGCGGTTTCGGCGCTCGATTGACCGACGATCGAGTACGGCTGCCCGCCGCGGGCCTCGAGGGCACAGAAGGCCGCCAGCGCCGCCAGCAGGCCGACCAGGGGGGCTTCGTGGGATCGTGTGCGGACCATTGTGACGCTTCCTCGGGATGCGCTGCGGTTGACGGTCGTCCGGTGTGTATCGGTTTTCCGGAGCGGAAAGATTTCGCCAATCCGGATCCCGGACGGCACAAGTCCCCCGGTCTGTGCCATCCCTCACTTCCGCCTCCCCTCGACAGGCCGCTTCGGCTCGACCAAATGAGGCGTGTCGATCGCTGGATTGGCGGGGCTGAGGCGGAGGTTTGGCGGGAGTGGGCAGGTTCGCTTACATTCGCCCCTGCCGGGTCGTTCCCGTCCTCTCCCTTCTGCCGGGTGGGGTGCCTGGAGCGTTCCATGACCACCAGAGGCTCACTGCCCATGACCACGACTTCCTCCCCTTCCAGTCCCCACCGTTCCACGGCCGCTCCCGCTGGCACCCTGGCCACGCACCGGCCTGCCGGAGGATGGACTGCGCTGGCCGACCGCGTCCTCTCCGGAGGCGCCGTCGACCGCCACGAGGCGATCGCGATCCTCGATTCGCCCGACGAGGAACTCCTCGACGTGATGGCTGCGGCATGGCGGCTGCGCCACCACCACTTCGGAAACACCGTGCAGCTGTTCTTCCTGATGAACGCCAAGAGCGGGCTATGCCCGGAAGACTGCGGCTACTGTTCGCAGTCGAAGGTCTCCGATGCGGAGATCCCGCGTTACAACCTCCTCTCCGCGCCAAAACTCCTCGAAGGGGCGAGGCTTGCGGCTGAGCGGCAATCGAAGACATTCTGCATCGTGATCTCCGCCCGCGGTCCTTCGGAACGCGAGATGGAGGCTGTCTGCCGCATCGTGCCGGAGATCAAGGCCCGCTACGACCTCAACATCTGTGCCTGCCTGGGGCTGCTTTCCCCGGAGCAGGCCCGGAGGCTGGCGGAGGCCGGCGTCGACAAGGTCAACCACAATCTCAACACGAGCGAGCGGTTTTATCCCGAGGTGTGCACCACCCATGGCTACGCCGATCGCGTCGCCACGCTCGATGCCTGTCGCTCGGCCGGTCTCCAACTGTGCAGCGGCGGGATCATGGGGATGGGGGAGACGCGCGCCGACCTGGTCGACATGGCGATGGAACTCCGTTCGCTCGCCGTCGAATCGATCCCGCTCAACTTCCTCAACTCGATCGATGGCACGCCGCTCGAGGGGGTCTCCAAGCTCACCCCGCGAGACTGTCTGCGCGGTCTGGCGATGATGCGGATGGTGAATCCGGCCGCGGAGATCCGCATCGCCGGCGGGCGAGAACTGCACCTCGGTTCGCTGCAGCCGCTCGGGCTCTACGCCGCCAACTCGATCTTCGTCGGCGACTACCTGACCACGAAGGGGCAATTGCCGGAGGCCGACTACCGGATGATCGAGGAACTGGGGTTCGTGATCACCAAGGGCGCCGAGGCCGCGGAGCCGCCGTGCGAGGCGCTGCCAGGCTGACCGGCAACGGGGCGATCAGCCCTCCCCTTCTTGGCCGAGCCCCATCAGCATCTCCGACATCTCCGCAGCCGCATGCGACAAGCCCTGGCTGCGGGCCGCCTCGATCCCCTCCCGGAGACAGGCACGGGCCTCGTCGTTGCGTCCACGCTTTAACAGATGCTGGGATGCCATCTGGAAGGCGGGAACATACGGGGGCGTGCCGCGGGAAAGCAGTTCGAGGATGTCGAGACCCGCTTCCCATGCCCCCTCACCCTCGAGTTCCAGGGCAAGGCTGTAGCGGAGGAACACGTCGTCTGGATCGTCGGCGAGCATCGCCTCGATCTTCTGTCGCCGCGTCAGCGTCATGGATTCTTTCCCTTCGTCCCCTCGCCATCATCGGTCGGCAGGCCGGTCGCCCGCGGCCTGATTCGCACCACTCTCGAGACGTCATCGCCATGAGCGACCGCCACGTCCCCCTTCGGAAGACAGACCACCGCCGTCGGCGATGGCAGGTCCGCGACGGCAATCCCCCTGGCCACCTGTCGCCCGTCGATGAAGGCCGCATCGATGCGCCACAGGCCGGCGATCACCTTGCCTCTGGCTCCCTCCTCATCGACCGTCACCCACATCAGGCTGGTCTCGCGACAGAAAGCGGCATCGCGAACCGAAATCCCCGCCAGGTCGAGGTTCTGGAGTCGCTGGGCGCCGGTCGGCGAGTACCAGGAGAACGCCGACCCCGTGGTCGCCTGGGCATTGGCGTCGGGGAGAAACAGCCCCCATTCACCGGAGCTGCCGATCGTCGCCGCCACCGGCCGTCCGCCCGGTTTTGGGCACCGCCGCTCGGAGGCCGCCCCCAGTCGCGCACCTGTGATCGTCGTGCGCAGGATCGCAGGCAGCGGTTCGGGCAGACCGACGACCGCCAACCAGTCGCGTGCCGGACTGACCACCAGGTGCACGTCGAAGGCCTCGGCGGACGATACCCCGAGCGAGACGATCTGGGCCGGAGCGACCTCCGACTGCATGCCGGGCGCCGCGAGCCGGTGCGAGCGAATCGACCAGGCGCCATCCTGCCGCACCACCAGCGCCAGCGTGCTTGAGTCGATCACGCCGACCGCCACCGGCCGCACTCCTGCCGTCGCAGGCACAGCCGTCCATCGCTTTCCCGGGTCGGCGAGATCGACGGCCAGCACATCCCCTTCCCGGAGGCGGAGCAGATAGAGCACCTGCCCCGTGGGGGAGGCGGCCAGCCGGAGCGGACCGTCGAGATCAGCGGCGATGACATCGCTCTCCGTCGCGCCGCCAACGGCGCCCGCCGGGGGATCGGTTGCGGCCGGATCCCGTGCCGTTCGACCGGCCTGCCCCCATGCCGGCATCATCCCCAGGAGGCCAGCCAACATCGGCAGCAGAATGAGATATCGACGGAAGGTCATCGGCCAACTCGTTCGAGGACGCGGATCGTCACCACTCCGGTCGACCGGTCTGACTGTGGAATCACTTCCCGGTCACCGCAGCGATCCCGTGGGCCGATTCCCAGGCGGCGATGCGGTCGACGTGGCGGAGGGAGAGGCCAATGTTGTCGAGCCCCTCGAGCAGGCAGGTGCGGCGGAACGGATCGACCGCGAAGGACCGGGAAAATCCGGCGTCGTCACGGACCTCGCAGGCCACCAGATCGACCGAGAGTCGATAGGGCTTGCCGGCGGATTCGGCGGCGGAGGCCCGACGAAACAACTCGTCGACATCCCCTTCATCGAACTTCACCGGAAGCATGCCGTTCTGGAAGCAGTTGTTGAAGAAGATGTCGGCGAAGGTCGGCGCGATCACCACGCGGAAGCCGTAATCGGAAAGTGCCCAGGGGGCATGCTCGCGGCTCGAACCACAGCCGAAGTTGCGACGGGCAAGAAGGATGCTCGCCCCCTGGCGAATCGGCTGATTGAGTTCGAACGCCGGATCCAGGCTCCCGTCGGCCAGATACCGCCAGTCGAAGAACAAAAACTGGCCGAAGCCCGTCCGCTCGATCCGCTTGAGGAACTGCTTGGGAATGATCTGATCGGTGTCGACGTTGGCACGGTCGAGAGGGGCGACGACACCGGTGAAGTTCACGAACGGCTGCACGGGCTGGATCCTGCGTGGCGGTGGATAGGGGAGGAGGTGATGATGTTCGACGAGGGCGTGCCCGATGTCAGTGGTACCGCCATTGGCGGATGTCGGTGAAGTGGCCCGCCACGGCGGCAGCGGCGGCCATCGCCGGCGACACCAGGTGAGTGCGGCCCCCCTTCCCCTGTCGCCCCTCGAAGTTGCGATTGCTCGTCGAAGCACAACGTTCGCCGGGGGCAAGCGTGTCGGGATTCATTCCCAGGCACATGCTGCACCCAGCCTCGCGCCACTCGAAGCCCGCGTCGGTGAACACGCGATCAAGCCCCTCGGCCTCGGCCTGCCGCTTCACACGACCGCTGCCGGGAACCACCATCGCCCGGACTCGCGACGCCACGGAGTGGCCCCGGACAACGCGAGCCGCGGCGCGGAGATCCTCGATGCGGCTGTTGGTGCACGATCCGATGAAGACCCGGTCGATGGGGATTGCGGCGATCGGGGTGCCACTCTCAAGCCCCATGTATTCAAGCGCCCGCGCCGCGCTCGAGCGATCGCTGGCATCGGCCATCGCCGTCGGGTCGGGCACCTTCGCATCGACGCCGATGACCTGTGCCGGGTTGGTGCCCCAGGTCACCTGCGGCACGACATCGCCGCCGGAGAACACCTCGACGCGGTCGTAGCGGGCGCCGGGATCGGACGGCAGCGTCGCCCAGCGGGCCACGGCGCGGTCGAAATCCTTCGGAACGAGATCACGGCCACGGAGATAGTCGAACGTGGTTTGGTCGGGAGCGATCATGCCGGCACGGGCCCCCGCCTCGATCGACATGTTGCAGACCGTCATCCGCTCCTCCATCCCGAGGCGACGGATGCAGGGCCCGGTGTACTCGATCACGTAGCCGGTGCCCCCCTCGGTGGAGAGGCGGCCAATGATGTAGAGCACCAGATCCTTGGCCGTCACGCCGGGGTGAAGCTCCCCGTCGACTCGCACCTCAAACGACTTCGGCTTCGACTGCCGGAGCGTCTGGGTGGCGAGGACATGCTCCACTTCGCTCGTCCCGATACCAAACGCGAGGGCCCCGAGGGCACCGTGGGTGGCGGTGTGACTGTCGCCACAGACGATCGTCATGCCCGGCTGGGTGATGCCCAGTTCCGGACCGATGACATGGACGATCCCCTGGTCGGCATCACCGAGGTCGAAGAGGCGGATGCCGAACTCCCGGCAGTTGGCCCGGAGGGTATCGATCTGCTGCTTGGAGATCGGATCGGCGATCGGCAGCCGACGGTCGGTGGTGGGGATGTTGTGGTCGGGGGTGGCGAAGGTCGCCTCGGGTCGCCTCACCTGGCGTCCGGCCACCCTCAGGCCCTCGAACGCCTGCGGGCTGGTGACTTCATGCACCAGGTGGCGGTCGATGTAGATCAGCGGCTGTTCGCCTTCGGGTGAGCAGACGAGGTGATCGTCCCAGATCTTGTCGAGAAGCGTGCGCGGTGAGGCGGGCATGGAGGGCATTGCAGGCGGGGGCTTCGGTCGCTCCGTCGGTCGGCTCGACCGGATCCGGGCGTCCTAGCCTGCAATGTAGCCGGACGTCGCCCCGCCTACCACGCCCCTGGTTTGGCGCCGCCCGAGGGCCTCACGCCGCCCGCCGCTGCACGGTCCGGGCGGCCAATTCCTGGAGCCGGGCCGGCTCGATCGGCTCCCAGGCCGCGGCCCGGGAGGGCTCGACGAGCACCGTCGATTCGGCCCGGACCAGCCGCTGGATGAAGAACCAACTCCGCTCGAGGTGGCGTTGGTCGTCATCGGCCGACACGAGGACCAGATCGAAGACGCCGAGATGATTGCTCACCCTCGCCAGCGCCGCATCGGCGTTGCCCGGCACGAGCTGCACCTTGGCCAGCGACGTGAGCCGCTGGTGGGCCACTTTCAGCGTGACGCCGGGGGAATCGGCCGGGGTGCGGCTCTCGAAGCGGTCGATCCCCACGTACTGCAGCGTCGCCGACGGCGCCTGGGCACGGACAAGCCCGAGCAGCTTCTCGGTGCGGGAGAGCGTACCGAGGCCGATCTCGAGGATCCGTTGCGGCGGCTGCCGGAGGACATGCCGCCAGATCGGCCGCTCGCCGGCAGGGCGGGAGAATCGGGTCAGCCACAACGAGCCGAGCCATCCGGGGAGAGCCATGGCACCACGCAGTGACGGAGGAAAACAGGCCCGGCACAACAGGCCTCTCCGTCACTATCGGTCCATCGGGTGGTGGTCTGGAGCCGGCAGAAAGCGGCCCCTAGAAATTGCCACTGCGGAAACTGTGATCACGTCGAACGAGGCGGCACCGCCCCCCAGATCGAAAAAAACCCTGGCCAGCGACATGGCTGCCGCTGGCCAGGGTGGATTGCGTGGGAAAAGTCATCGCCGACTTTTTCGGACAACCGCCATCAATGGGCGCCCTTGATCTTGGAGAGGGCCTCGCCGGCCGCCTTGCGGACTGCCGGAAGAGGATCGTCCTCGCTCACCAGTTCGAGGATCGGCACGGCACTCGCTGCCGCCTCCCCCAATTCGCCGA
>CANGIH010000092.1 GCA_947453875.1 Planctomycetaceae bacterium
AGTCGGTGATGGTGGTGATCAGGTTGGTGTGCGAGAGTGGGACGGTCTTGGGGGCGCTCTCCGATCCAGACGTGAAGAGAAACACCGCAGGCTCGTCGGGATCCTGCCGTGGCAAACCGCGGAGGATCGCTCCGGACTTCAGGATCGTGCCGAGGAGCGTCGAGATCTGCTCTCCCTTCCCGATCCCGCCGCGGATCGTCTCGAGGTATTCATATCCGGCCCCCGGCACCTCGATGCCGAGCCGATCGATGAGCTTCTTCGACGTGATGATCCGCTTCGTGCCGGTGACCTTCACGCCGTGGGCGAGATTCGCCGGGCCGGTCGTCCAGTTCATCATCACCGGTGTCTTGCCTGCCATGTGGAGGGCGAAGAAGACGATGTCGGCCGCGACGCTCGCCGGCAGCATCACGCCGACATGCTTCTCCGGCCAGGCGGCGAAGCGTCGCGCCATCAGGCTCGCCCCAACGAGCACCCGCCGGGCGGGGAGCACACCCGAGATCCGATCGGCCACCGCGGCTTGCGCGGGAGCGACGAGCGAGCGGCGCACGAACGCCTCGGCGACGGTACCGGCGAGGACGGCCGGGGAGTCGGTCGATCGCGGTGGCGCAAACCATACGGCCGGCACGGGGATCGGCTCCTCCTTGCCATCACCGGCGAGCTTGCCGTCTGCCAGCGCCCACAGCTCGCCGAGCGTGCTCACCACCGCAGGGTTGTGGAATCCGAACTGCTGCTCGACCTTCAGCGTCGCATCCATCCGGTCGAGGCTGTCCATCCCGAGGGATTCAAGCGTCGTGTCGAAGGTCAGCTCGCCCGCCTCGATCTCACGACCGAGATGCCCCTGCACGAGGTCGTTGACCAGACGAATGGTCTTCGGATCGAGCGCCGCCGGGTCGATCGCGGGAAGCGAGGCCGCGGCGGCGTAGTGCCCCTCGGTGGGACCGAAGCAGTGGCTGTATCGCACAAACGCGGGCTGCTGAGGGCCGTCGGCGTTGTACCAGCCCTCAAGGAAGGCATTGGTCTGCTCGCGCGCCCCCTTGGGAAGCATCCCTTTGGAGAGCACCTCGGCGTGGATCGTCACCTTCCGTCGCGGCAGGAAGAACAGCAGTGCCGCCAGCGCCCAACCGAGATTCCGCACGTTCGTCGTCACGAGGTTCGGCGGGGAACCGGTGGCGGCGCAGCTGAAACTGCTCCCCCACACGCCGCGAGTGCGGACGAGGACGACATTCAGATCGGGGCAGCGCGAGAGCAGTTCATGGATGGCCCGCGCCGACCCCACCACCTCGGCATTGCCGCGCTGCAGTCGCCCGGAGGGATAGATCAGGAAGCTGTCGCCGCGGTGGATCCGCTCGACGACGGCGTCGATCATCTCGAGCGTCTTGGCCTGGGCGTCGCGACTCTGGGCGGAGAGATCGGGCACCTCGAAGGCGTCGACCATCGCCATCAGGGGGCGAAGGGGGAGGAGCCGGTAGATGCCACTGAAGACGAGCGGCCGAAGCGATCGGCCGAGGCGGAGATGGGAGAGGACGAGCGGCGGATCGACGTAGGCCGGGTGGTTGGGGAGAACGAGCGTCGGGCCGTCGAGCTGCTGGAGCTTGTCGGCCCCCTCCACCGTCACCCTGTAGCGGAGCCGCAGCAGCATCCCGGTGATCGTCCAGAAGAGCCTGTTGAGCAAGAGTTTCACTGTCGGCTTCCACCTCCTTCATCAGACACCGGGGCGATACTCACGATCGGTTGTCACGAATCCCCCCGCTCCACCCGCTACCCTAACGGTCTGGTAGGATCGGACGCCATGGTCGTTTCCGTCAATCAGCTCGAAAAACACTACGGCGTCAACCGGGCGCTTGGCGGTGTCAGCCTCGATGTCGAGCCGGGCACGCTCTTCGGCCTCCTCGGCCAGAACGGCGCCGGCAAGACCACGCTCATAAAAATCCTTCTCGGCTTGGTCGCCCCCACGGCAGGCGAGGCTTTCCTTCTCGGGCAGCCGGTCGGCACCTTCTCGGCACGGCGTGAGGTGGGCTATCTGCCGGAGGACCACCGGCTCCCCGAATACCACACGAGCAGAAGCCTTCTCGATCTCTACGGTGCCCTCCAGGGGCTGCCACGGCGCGACCGCTCGCGACGCGCGGCCGAACTGCTCGATCTCCTCGGCCTCGCCGGCCGTGAGAAACTCCGCATCCGGGGGTATTCCAAGGGGATGAAGCAGCGGCTGGGGCTCGCGCAGGCGCTTCTCCACCGCCCCCGCGTCCTGTTCCTCGACGAGCCGACCGACGGCGTCGATCCGGTGGGGCGCAAGGAAATCCGCGACCTCCTTCTCGAGGAGCGGCGGCGGGGCGTGACGATCTTCATCAACAGCCATCTCCTCGGCGAGGTCGAGCAGTTGTGCGACCGGGTGGCGATCCTGCGGAAGGGGAGATTGATCGTCACCGGCACCGTGCCGGAGCTGACGCGGCAGAAGGCGAGTTGGATCGTCCGCTTCGACCGCGATCCGCCGGCGTCGTTCCATGTCCCGGGAACGAGCCTCGAAGCCGTCGACGACAGCGGCACCCTCCGGCTCGTGATCGATTCGATCGTCACCCCGGCCGGGCCCGACGGGGCGCTCGACGGATTTGTCGTCGCCGCCGGCGCGGCAGGCCTGCGGCTGCGGCACCTCGAGCGCGAGCGGGCGACCCTCGAAGACCTCTACCTGCGGATCGCCGGGGAGGGAGGGCCGACGTGAGCAGCCAGCCAGAGCCCGCCGCGCCGCATGGCGCCCCCCCGGCCCGACCGACGCTGCCGCGGACGTTTGCTGCCATGCTCCGCGACACCTGGCGGGAGTTCCTCGACGCCAAGGTCCTCTACCTGCTGCTGCTGGCAATCGCCCTCCTCTTCGGCACCGCGCTCACCGGCCGCATCGAGCCGCAGCCGGCGGGGCGCCAATACCTCGACATCGCCGCCAGGACGCTCGCGGCCGACCTCGAAGGGGTCGACTTGGCCTCCGAGACCCTCGGGGATGTCGCCGGGAGGTTCAACGGGGCGATCTATGCGATCACCACCGCCGAGCCACTCACAAGCGACCTTCCGGATGGCCGCTGGAAGGCCACGCTGACGCGGACGTTCGTTCCGGTCGTGGGTGTCGCTGAGCCGTCGGAGGAACTGGCATCGCGTTTCGGCAGGATTGCCGATGGCGAGCTGTGGCGTGTGGAGGAGATCACGGAGACCGGTTCCGGTTGGGCGAGGGAGATCGGGTCACAGACCTGGGAGATGACGGTCGCCCCGGGGCGTGATCTCCGGCTGCTCTGGCCCCACCGCTTCTCCCTCTTTCGCGACGGCGTGGAACTGGCCGGAACGAAGGGCGCGCCGCTGGGGCTCGAGGTGCTGATCCTCCAGAAGCTCCTCACGACGGGCCTCGGGGGCACGATCCTCCTGCTGGTGAGCGTCGCCGTGACGGCCGCCTTCGTCCCCAACATGGTGCGCAAGGGCACCCTCGAACTCCTCCTGGTGCGTCCGATCCCGCGTTGGCAACTGCTCCTGTTCAAGTACGTCGGGGCACTGCTCCTCGTGGCCGGGCTGCTCGGCCTGCTGATCCTCGCCACCTGGCTGATCACGGGAATCCTCGCCGGCATCTGGACGCCGGGAGTGCTGCTGGCGCTGCCGAGCCTGCTCCTCTTCTTCGGCCTGTTGCTCTCGGTGAGCGTGCTCACCGGCGTGATCACCCGAAGCGTGATCTCGGCGATGCTCGTCACGGTGGCCTACTGGGCGGTGTTGTTCATCGCCGGGCAGATGAACAATGTCGCCGTCGAAAGCCGGATCCGCGAGGCGAACGTCGGCAAGATGCGGCCGGTGAGCATCGCCGACAGCCTCCGTGGGAAACAGCCACGACGCGAGGAGCCGCTCAAGCCCGGGCGCAAACCGTTCTACCAGACGGCCGTCGGCCGGACCGCCGAGGCGATCTACTCCCTCCTCCCCCACACCGAGGACCTCGACAACCTCGTCGATCGGCAACTGATGCGCGACTACGCCGTCGCCGGTCCCTTCCGGGCTCTGATGGAAAGTGGCGAGTTTTCCTGGCGGCGTGGGATCGTCCTCACCCTCCTCCACACCGCCACCTTCCTCGCCATCGCCTGCACGATCTTCGCCCGTCGCGATCCGTGAACATGCACGCGCTCCACACGCTTCCAGCCCTTGAGCAGGCCCGGCTGATCCGCGAAGGGGCGATCTCGAGCGAGGAAATCGTCCGCCACCATCTCGAGAGGATCCACGCCGTCGATCGAACCATAAACGCGTTCGTCACGGTCTTCGACGATGCGTTGAAGGTGGCACGAGCGAAGGACCGGCAGCGGATCCGCCGCCGTGACCGCGTGCCGGCCTTCCACGGCGTGCCGATCGGAATCAAGGATCTCAATGTCGTCCGCTTCACGCGGACCCGGTTCGGTTCGCGCGGCATGCCGCGGATCCCGCTCCCGATCGACGACGCCAATGTCGGGCCGTTGCGCCGGGCGGGGTTTGTCATCCTCGGCAAACTCTCGACGAGCGAGTTGGGCGCGATGCCGGTCACCGAGCCCGACATCCACCCCCCGACGCGCAACCCCTGGAGCCCCGGCCACACCGCCGGCGGCTCGAGCGGCGGATCGGGCGCCGCGGTGGCGGCGGGGATGGTGCCGATCGCGCAGGGCTCCGATGGTGCAGGATCGATCCGCATCCCGTCGTCCTTCTGCGGGCTCTATGGCCTCAAGCCGTCGCGCGGGCGGGTTGTGAACCAGTTCCGCTTCCCCGACCGGAAGATCCTCTACACATCAGGGCCGATGGCCCGGAGCGTCTCCGACGCCGCCGCGTTGCTCGACGTGATGGCCGGCATCGACACGGGCCGCACGCACTGGGCTCCGCGCCCCGATCGGCCGTTTGCCGCGCGGCCGGGGCGGACGTCGCGGCTGAAGATCAAGGTGATGGAATCGACGGGCATCGTGCCCACCGATCCCGAGGTGCTCGCGGCTGTCCGTCGCACCGCCCGGTTGCTCGAGCGGATGGGACACACGGTCGAGGAGGGGCGACTGCCGGAGGGGAGCGTCGATGACTTCCTTCCACTCTGGCAACGGCTCATCGGCGGGATTCCCCTGATGCGATGGCGGCATGCCCAGCCGGTGACACGCTGGCTGCGCGAGGGATCGAGGGGGCTTTGCAACGCCGACGTCGATGCTCTCCAGGAGCGACTCGTCGACCGGTTCGCGCCGGAGCTCGGCACGGCCGATCTCTGGCTCACCCCGACCGTGGCCGTGAATCCGCCCCGTGTCGGAGCCTGGTCCTCACTCCCCCCCGCCGATGCCTTCGCCGAGGCAGCGAAGCTCGCCGCCTTCACGGCGATGGTCAATCTCGTCGGCCTCCCGGCGGCGAGTCTTCCTGCGGGGCTCACTTCCGCCGGCCTTCCGATCGGCATCCAACTGATCGGCGCCATGTTCCGCGAGCAGGACCTCCTCGCCGTGTCGTGGGATCTCGAGGCAGCCCAACCCTGGAGGCGGCTCGCCCCGGGGCATGCCCTGGATGAAGCTAACTGAACGGCGACAGAATCCCCCTGCCAGCCAACGCTGTGGCCGAATTCCGCAAAAACGGGTACTTTGTTTTCCTTCACGGCCCCTCCTTGGGGACCTGACGGCGGCGATCCGATCGTGGATCGCTGTTGCAGGCATCGGGGGCCGGCTCCATCGAACACGCGAGGGATCACGTGGCAGGATGCAGGCGGATCGTGACGGCAGGGATGCGGTGGATGGCCCCGACACGCTCATCGCTCCCGGTGGCATCGGTAGCACTGCTAACGCTGTTGGCCGGGGGAGCGATCGCTCCGGAGGCCGCGGGTGCGGGCTTCGCGCCGAGCGAGCGGGTGCTGCCGGACACGACGCGTGCCTGGGCGAGCGCGGCTGACGCCACCGCGCTTCGCGAACGCTTCGACCGCTCCGCCCTCGGGCAGTTGTTCGCCGAACCGCTCATGCAAAAATTTTACGACTCGCTCGACGAGCAGCGTTCGAGCGTGGCCGGCGACCGGATGGGCTTCGGGATCACCCCCAAGGAACTCGCCGGCATCAGCGGTGGGGAATCGGCGATCGCCGCGGTGGAACAGGCCGACGGCACACTCGCCGGACTGCTGCTGGTCGATACGACAGGCCACGACGACGCTGTCGCCGTCACCCTCGAGAAAGTCTTCAAGCGTCTGGCCGACAAAGGAGCGAAGAAGCTCGAGGCCCCGGAGGGGATCAGCGCCTTCGAATTGCCCCCCCTTCCGCCGCGCGAAGGAGAGATGCCTGCCGCCGAACCGGGCCCCCCGCGCCGGTTGGCCTATGCGGCCGTGCCCGGCGCCCTCCTGGCCGGCACCAAAGCCGACGTGGTGGCCGCGACCCTGCCGGCGCTCGCCAAGGGACGGAAGGATTCGCTCGAATCGCTCGAGGCCTTCCAGGCGGTGACGAAGAAGGTGGCGGAGACGGTTCCCGACAACGCCGCCACCGGCCGCTGGTTCATCGACCCGCTCGCCTTCGCGCAGGCCCAGCGCAAGAGCATGCCGGCGCCGAAGAAGGCCTCCAAGCGGAAGCCGACCGATTATGTCGAGATGGCCAAGCGCAACGGCTTCGATTGCATCAAGGGAGCCGGTGGCGTCGTCTTCTTCGGTGAAGGCAATGTCGACCTGCGGCACAACACCCTCATCTACGCCCCCGCCACGTCCTCCGGCACGGAGCGTTACGAGAAGGCCGCCCGGGTCCTCTCCTTCCCCAACGCGTCGTCGATCGATCCTGCCCCGTGGGTGCCGGGCGATGCCGCCAGCTGGGTCGGGCTCCGCTGGGACATCCCCAAGGTGTTCAGGGCGCTCGAACCGCTCGTCGACGACGTCGTCGGGGAGCCCGGTGTGTTCGACGACGTGATCTCGAGCCTTAAGGAAGATCCCGACGGCCCCCAGATCGACGTCGAGAACGACCTCATCCGCCATCTCGGTGGCGGCTTGATGGTGGCCGGAGACCATGTCGTTCCCTTCGGCCCCGACTGCGAGCGGATGCTGATCGCGATCGAGGCCAGCGACCCCGAGACGGTGGCCTCCACGATCGCCAGGAGCATGTCAACGGAAGCCAATACCAAGAAGCTCGAATATGGCGGGCACCTGATCTGGGAGACCGTTCCTGACGAGTCGGGGAGGGCGACCCGTGCGACACGCGTGCAGGCCGGCGAAGACTCGGCCGATGAGCGGCCGCGCGGTGCGCTCGGTGGTGATCCTGACGCCGCGGCCTTCCCCAACGCCGCGGTCGCGGTGGCCCACGGCCAGATCCTCATCGCTTCCCATCGCGACATCCTCGAGAAGGTGCTCGATGGAAAATCTCCTTCCTTCGCCCAGGAAGCCGACTACACGCGGGCAGTGGAGGCATTGAAGGGGCTCCTGCCGGGTGAGGTGGCGCTGCGAACCTTCGCCCGCACCGAGCAGATGGTGCAGCCCACCTACGAACTCCTCCGCGCCGGCAAGGGACCGGAGAACAAGAGCCTGGCTGGTCGACTTGCCAATGCCCTCCTCACGGCCCGCGACAATCCCGGTGCCGGCTTGGGGGCCAAGAAGCCGAAGGAGCCACGGAAGCCCCGCGTCGATGGCTCGACGCTGCCGGAGTTTGAAAAGATTCGCCATTACTTCGGCACCGCCGGGATGACGATGCAGACGACTCCCGACGGCTGGATGTTTGTCGGGGCATCGCTGTGGGAGGGCAACGGCCATACTCATGCCCCCGATGACACGTCTGTCACCAGGCCCGCGGCCACCGAGAAAGAGGCTTCCCCGGAGCCGGTCGGCGCCGAGTAAGCAGGGTGCGATCCCAGGGCCAGTCGGAGGCGTTTGTTCCCTGCACGGAAAACCAGCATGCGCACGGCCACGTCCGCCGATGTGATCGTCCTCGGCACCGGCGCGATGGGGACTGCGGCCTGTGCGCACATCGCCGCCCGGGGTGCGACGGTGATCGGGCTCGATCGGTTTCCGGTTCCCCAC
>CANGIH010000093.1 GCA_947453875.1 Planctomycetaceae bacterium
CATGGGCACCCGTGCCGGCGGCGAGAATGCCGGCAGTGCCGACTGATCTTGATTCCTGAGTAGAATGCTATTCACGAGCGGCCGCCGGGGGGCGAATCCCTCCGGCGGCCGCCGTTCTTTCGGCGGGCTCTTTCAAGGCGGATCGGTTCAAGGTCATGCTGGTTGTTTCACCACCGGCTGGTGGTCTGGCGGGCTCTGATGACCTCTGCAGCAGCGACATCTCGCGACGGCGCCCGTGCTGAACGAGGCAGCCCCTCGCTCCGATCGCGTCGCTGGCTCCTGTGGACTGGGGCGCTCGCCCTCGGAGGGGCGGTCCTGGGGGGGGCGTGGTGTGAGCGGGGGCTCAGTCAGGCGAGGCTGCTTGCCAAGCATGCACTCTGGAGCGAGACGCATGCGCCGGTGGATCGCTATCTCTGGCTCCATCCCACGAGCGTGGAGGCCAACCTCCTTTGCGCCGAGGCGCTTGTCAAAGATGACAGCCTGCCGATCGGCAGGCGGGTGGGCGGGGCGGTGGAGCACCTGCGGCGGATTCCCGATTCAGCCCCCGAAGCGGCGGCGGCACGGGTGGCAGAGGCCCGTGTTCACCTCTTTCTCAACTACAGCCCCACGGCGGCCGAAGGGGCGATCCGCCGCGGGTTGGCGATCGCCCCCGACGATCCCGATGCCAATTACCTCCGCTGGAAACTCCTCGATCTGACGCGGAGAAGCGAATCGGCGGAGCCCTTTTTCTGGAAGGTGTATGAGTCGAAGGGGCCGAAGGAGCGGGCGTTGATCCTCCGCGAATGGTATCTGAGCCAGTTCTATCCGGTCACCTCGACGATGGAACTCGATCGCAAGATGGCCTTCCGGCTCACGCCCTCTGACGACGCCTCGGGGGTGGAGTCGAATCGGCTCCTCCGCTTCAGGGATTCCGAGCCGCGGTCGCCACTTTGCAATGCCGCCATGGCGCGGTGGTTCCGCTCGGAAGGGGATCTGCAATTCGCATTGGAACTGCTCGACAAGGCAGCGGCCTCGATGACCGGGGAGGAACTGCTCGATCCCTTCTTCCGCGGCACGCTCATCGACGTGCTGCTCGATCTCGGCGAACTCGACCGGGCGGGGGAAGAATTCGACCGCTGGGCACCGACCGATCGGGGCCGCGACTACCTGCTCGCCCGTGGGCGGGTGCTCGAGGACGCGAGAGACGATCCGGCCGGGGCGGGGGAGGCTTACGGCGAATCGCTCCGGGAGTGGCCGGGGCCGATCGACTGGCGAACAATGCACCGGGCGGCCAACAGCCTCGCACGGGCGGGGGCGCAGGAGGGGGCGCTGGCAATGCGGGCCCGCGCCGCGTCACTCGAACAATACATGGATGACAAGCTCCACGGTCGCTTGCGGATGGTGCTCGGGCAACTCGATAATCCGGAAGCGCTTGCGGAGGTGGTCGACTTTTACCGGAGGATCGGTCGGGACCGGGAAGCCGACGCCTGGAGCGGGTATATTAAAAATCTCGACCGCAGGGAGGAATCCTCCGGCGGATGAATCGCTTTTCGATCGTGTTCTCTTCTTTCTCATAACCAAGGGGTGCTTCGATGGCGCGCTGGATCGCAGTGGCGGGGATGATGGTCGGGGTGTTGGCGTGCGCCGGATGCGGCAACACAGTCAAGGAGATGCCCCCGGTCAAGGAAGACGCGAAGGTCAACGGTGATCCCAAGGCGAAGGCGATGCAGGGAATGCCTCCCGAGATGCGCAAGAAGATGGAATCGATGAACAAGAAGTAGTCGCTCGCCTTCCCGCCGGCAGCGGAGCGATTCAGAACTGCTTCAGCGGGACCCGATCGAGGGCGGGAAGCGGTCCGCGTGTGCGGACCGCTTCCCGCAACTCACTGACAAACGCATCTTCGTCGGGGGTGCGTTCGATTCCGTTGATCATGTCGGCGGCCTGCGGCCAGTTGCCGAGCGTGGCAAACTTGTGGGCCCTGACGACCTGGGCCCAGTATGAGGTCGGGGCTCCGGCCATCATCTTTTCCATCGACCGGATCAGCTTCTCCTTCGCCCGGAGTGCGTCGGTCTTCTCCTTCCATTGCTCAAACGCGGCATCGTCCTTTTCCAGAGCGGCGAGGCGCTGAAAGAGGTAGGCCGATTCGGAGCGGCCTTCGGCCAGCTCTGTCAGCGGCCCGAGCCACTCCCGGGCCGCAGCCGGGTCGCCGGCGGAGAGGGCCAGGTTGGCGAGGTCTTCCCTCGGGCTGACACCGGCGGGATCGAGTTCGATCGCCGCCGTCCAGTTTCTCCGCGCTGCGTCACTGTCGCCGGCGCGGGCATACGCCTTGCCGAGGAGGTGGTGGGCCGCGGCGGTCGGCCGGGCGGCCAGGCTCTTCTCGAACAGCGCGACAGCCTCGTCGCCCCGCCCCTGATTGAGGAGGAGCGTGCCGTACTGGAGAAAGAACTCCTCGGGAGGGAGGTGGAGATCGAGGCCGTCGGGGGCGAGGGTGGCAGCGCGGCTGAAAGCGAGAATCGCCTCGTCGGTGGCGCCGGAGTCGGCATGAATCGCGGCCAGGAGGAGGTCGCCACGGGCTCGCAGGCCCGGCAGGGCGGCGTACTTCTCGGCCGTCTCGCGGGCGTCTGCGAGGAGCCCGAGCCGGGTGCGGCAGGAGGAGAGCTCGTAGAGCGCATCGGGGTCGTTGGGGCGGATCCTCAACACCTGCTCGAGGAGGGGGGCGGCACGCGACCACTGCTCGCGGAGCAGGTGCGACCGGGCCCACGCCTGGAGGTCGTCCGGCGTGGCGGCACCGAATCGCTCGTAGATGGCGAGCGCCTCGTCGGCCCGACCGAGCATCGCGAGGGCACGGGCACGGGCCACTTCGGCCCGACTGGTGCCGGGGTGGAGGTCGAGGAAGTATTCGGCGAGCGCCAGGCCGCGAGGGGCGTTGCCGCGGGCCAGCTCGGCCTCGGCATCGCGGAGCGGCTTCTCCTGCCACCACTGCCAACCGAATGCCACGACCATCGCGATCGTGACCGAGGCTGCGATCACGCCTGCCCACTGGAGCGGCGTGCGGATGGAGGCTCCGGCGGCGGAGGCCCTCGGAGAGGGGAGGCGTGGGGTGGTGGTCTGGCTGGGCATCGTGGAAGCGGGCTGGGCTCGAGGAAGAAGGCCGGTCGTCACCTCCTCCCCATCATCGCATGCCGGAGGCCGGTTGTCCCCGCCGCAGATTCCGGCGGATGCCCGCGACGGATCGCGGGCGGGGGGCGGATCACGGCATCCGCACCGGTTCACCCCCCTCGGTCACCCGCCAGTATGCGTCGCCGGCGAGGGTGAACCGGTCCACCCCTCCCGATGGCCACTGGATCGTCACCTCGGCCGGTTCGTCGCCCGGGGGAAGCGTGAACAGGAGCCGCGGATCATGCGAGGAGAGGTAGCTCCCCCCCGCCGCCACCGGACGCACGATCCGTCGCGTGCCCGACCGCACCTCCACCCGGCCGCCGATCGGGGGAAGCCTCGTGGGGGTGCGGAGGTCGAGGCCAAGAAACCGGCCGGGGGCGGCGGTGTCGTCGCGGAGGAGGGCGACCGGGGTGGTGTTGTGGCTGACGGCGATGTCGAGATCGCCGTCGTTGTCGTAGTCGGCGCCCGCTGCTGCGCGGCCGAGCCACCTGCCGCCGAAGTAGCTCCCGCCGACATCGTCGGAGACGTCGATGAACGTGCCGTTGTCGGTCTGGCGGAGGAGTTGCGGCTGCATCTCGTTGGGCTGCACCTTCGGCCCGAGGACATGGCCCGTGGCGACGAACATCTCCATCCGCCCGTCGCGGTCCCAGTCGAGGGGAACGGTGCCGAAGCCGAGGTTGTGGAGGCTCGTGGCGGCGATCCGCGTCCGCCGGCTGACGTCGGCGAACTGGAGCCCGCCGAGGTTCTTGTAAAGCGTGTTCTTCGCGTTGAGGAAGTGGCAGAGGAAAATGTCGGGGAGGCCGTCGCCGTCGAAGTCGTCGTTGGCGATCCCCATCGAGGCCTCGTTCTCGCCGTCGTCGCTCACCGCACAGCCGGCCGACGTGGCGATCTCCTCGTAGTGGAGGCCGTCGGCGGTGGGCCTTGCCACGTAGAGGAAGTTCGGCGTCATGTCGTTGCCGACATACACCTCCGGCACGAGATCGTCGTCGAGATCGACGACCGCGACCGCAAGCCCCTTCCCCCGCCCCTCCTTCTCCACGAATCCCAGCGCCTGCGACATCTCGGCGAAGGTCCCATCGCCATGGCTCACCCAGACTGGATCCTGCTCGCCGAGATAGCTGCCGGGACCGCAGTAGCCGCGTCCCTGGGGATACTCGCAGGGCTTGTTGTTGGCGAGCGTGTTGTCGAGGAAGGTGCAGGCGTAAATGTCGAGGTTGCCATCGTGGTCGAGGTCGGCGAAGGCGACGCTCGTCCCCCAGGTGTCGCGGTGGATGCCCGCGGTGGTCGAGACGTCGGTGAAGGTGCCGTCGCCATTGTTGTGGAGGAGGGCTGCGGAACCGAAATTCGCCAGGTAGAGGTCGGGGAAGCCGTCGGCGTCGTAGTCGCCCACGGCCACTCCCTGCCCGTAGCGGTCGTCCATCACGCCGGCAGCGCGGGAGACGTCGCGGAATCCAGCCGCCCCCCGCCCCCGGTAGAGCCGGTCACGGTGCTCGCCGTCGCCGGTGCCTGCCTGCTCGAGCCGGCAGCCTTCTGTGAGGTAGAGATCGAGCCAGCCGTCGAGATCGTAATCGAGCCAGCCCGCGCCTCCCCCCATGACTTCGACGATCAGCCAGTGGCCGGAGGAGGCGTCGTTGAAGTAGGTGAAGTCGAGGCCCGCTTCGGCGGCCACATCGACGAAGCGGGGATTCACGGCAAGGGGGGGCCGGGGGGAGGTCTTCACAGCCGCGGTGGCTGCCGGCGGCTTCGTCGCCACGGGCACCTTCGCCGGGGGGGGCGATTCTGGCCGGCACCCACCGACGAGCAAGCCGGCAAGGACGCAGGCGGCGGGCAGCACGATCCGCCGGCGGATCAGACCTGTTCGGGGGAGCCCGCCGCGGGGGAGCGATTCGATTCCACGCCGGTTCATCGGGGGGGCTCCTCTCGGAAGAGGGCCGGCGCCGCCTCGGGTGATGCCGGCTCGACCACGAGCCACTGCCCGTCGCTGCCGATGCCGGCGATGGGGGTGATCCTGCCGCCGGGCCAGCGGATCTCCACCGCAGGCTGCGGCTCGCCGGGCAGCAGAGCGAAGAGGAGTCGCTGGTCGCGCGAGGATTGGTAGCCGCTCCCCCCCTTGATCTGTTCGGTCTGCTTTCGGCCCCCGGCCGACATCGTCACCAGAGCTCCGATGGCGTCGCGGTTGCCGACGGTGCCGACGAGACGGAGGACGAGGCTCCCCGCGGCCTCGCCATCGGGATGCCCACGGTCGTTGCGGAGGAGGGTGGCCGGTTCGTCGCGCTGGTTGAAGGCGAGATCGTGATCACCGTCGTTGTCGAGATCGGCGGCGGTCACGCCGCGGCCCTGATGGCGCGCAAGAAAATAGGGGCCGAGTTCGGCGGCAGGGAGCGTGTTGAAGTGGCCGTGATCGTTGTGGAGGAGGAGGGGCAGTTGCTTGAGGACGGTGCTGTCGCCCGTCTTCTGACGATCGTCGCCGACATGGCCGTTGGTGATGATCGCGTCGAGCCAGCCGTCGAGATCGAAGTCGGCAAACTGCACCCCCCAGCTCACGAAGGGGAGGCTCGGGCCGCCGGTGCCGCTGGTCTCGCTGACGTCACGGAAGATGCCGTCGGCGGAGCCTGCGAAAAACAGGTTTTCCTCTCCCTGGAAGTCGGTGACGAGGATGTCGAAATGGCCGCGGTTGCCGGTGTCGGCGATGTCGATCCCCATGCTCGACTTCACCTTCCCTTCGTGATCGTAGGCCGTGCCCGACATGTCGCTCATGTCGCGGAACCGCCCTCCGGCGGCACCGAGCCAGAGGGAGTTGGGGTTCATGTCGTTGGCGACGTAGAGGTCGATGAGGGAGTCGCCGTCGAGGTGGGCGGCGACCACGCCGAGACCGCGACCGGGGCGGCCGTCGAGGCCCGCCTCGGCGGTGGCATCGCGGAACGTGCCGTCGCCATTGTTCATGCGGAGGACATCGGGCTCCGGCTCCACCGTCAGCGGACTGCAGAAGACACGTGTCCCCTGCAGACGGTCGCCGCAGTGGGCATTCGTCTCCGGAGTCCATTTGCCGTAGCGGCAGACATAGAGATCGAGGAGCCCGTCGCCATCGGCATCGAAGAAGGCCGCGGTCGAACTCCAGCGACCATCGTCGAGCCCGGCCGCCTGACCGACTCGCTCGAACCGGCCATCTCCGAGATTGTGGAACAGCGCATCACCGCCGTAGCCGGTGAGGAATAGATCGGGAAAACCGTCGGCGTCGTAGTCGCCGACGGCCACACCGTGGAGATACCCGTCGTGGTGCAGGCCGCTTGCCAGACTTGCATCAGTGAACCGCCAGCCGCCGAGATTGCGGAAGCAGCGGGCGCGGTTCTCCACCGGAGCGGTGTCGGGGGAAAACGGGGCCCCGGAGACGAAGCAGAGGTCCTGTCGCCCGTCGAGATCGAAGTCGATCGCTCCAAGCCCACTGCCGTTGGCCGACGGGAAGGGTTTTTCGGCCGAATCGCCCGACAGGTGGACGAAGTCGATGCCGGAGGGGGCCGTGACGTCGGTGAACCAGGTGGGGCCGTCGTACGGCGCCGGTTCCGGAAAGGCCCCGGGGGCCACCGCCGCTGGCGGCGCGGTCGCTGGCTCAGGTGCCGGTTGCGGGGGCCGCGAGCAGCCCGTCATCACCATGCAGACGATCCATCCGACGATGGCCAGAGAGCACGCTCGCGCTGCGTTGCCACGCCGAGAACGCGATGGAAACATGGGGCAGTCGATCATGCTCAGGCACTCGGGACGCGGTCGAGAGGGCGCCGCGGGAACCGGTCGAAGGAGGAGGATCCCAGAATAGCACGCGGCGGGAGGCAGCACCCCGGATTGAAGAAAGCCATCGGGGGCTTTTTTCCGCTCAGAAATAGAAGGGGATCCCCTCAGCCTTGAAGGCAGCTTTTTCCTCGGGAAGGAACTCGTCGCCGAGTTTCTCGAAGCCACCGTCAGCACGGAACGCCTCGAGGAACGCGTTCACCTGCTCACGCAACTCCCGATCGGCCGGGCGCAGTCCGACCGCCCACGACTCCTCCCGGAACGGGCGGAGGAAAGCCCGGGTGGAGTCGGCGTGACGCTTGTGGTTCTGGTAGACCGAGAGCGAATCATAGATGAAGGCATCGGCCTTTCCCTGCACCACCTCGAGGACGGCCGCGGCCTCCTTGTCGAGGACGAGGAGCCGAGCCTGCTTGAAGGTCGACGAGGCGAACTGGTGGCCGGTCGTCCCCTTCTTCACCGCCACTGTCCGCCCCTTGATGTCGAGATCGTCGGCGCCTTTCACCGCGGACTTCGTTCCCACGAGGAGCGCGAGCCCCGTCTTCAGGTAGGGCTCCGAGAAGGCGATCGTCTTGGCCCGCTCCGGGGTGGCTGTCATCGACGAGATGATGCAGTCGATCTTGCCGGTCTTGAGCGCGGGGATCAGCCCATCGAAGGCGATGTTCTCGATCACGACCTCCCGGCCGAGGTGCTTCCCGAGCGCTGCGGCGATCCGCACGCTCACCCCTGTCGGCTTGCCGGCGGCATCGGTCATCTCAAATGGCGGGTAGGCCAGTTCCATGCCGACGCGAAGCGGATCTGCGGCGGTGGCCGACGCCAGCGTGCAGATCGCCCAGGCCGCGCTGATCGCGATCAGGAGGGGGCGGAGAGGCATGGAGAGGTGTCCGTGGGATGGCGGGGAAGGAAACGCGAGTGTCGGTGGCGGAAGAGGTCACTCGCCACGGACGCAATAGACCGCGTCGGAGGAAC